>JASFFM010000116.1:0-10669 GCA_050124295.1 Desulfobacterales bacterium
CCGCCATGCCGCCGAACCTCCGACGGGCGATAGCCGAAGATCGCATCCGACGTATCTATTTTGTCGGCCAAGGCACCGCCGGCGTCGCCGCCCAGGCCTGCGCGAATCTGCTGTCCTATTACCTGAACAACCCGGTCTTGCAGATCAACGCGCTCAAAGCATCGGAACTCAGTGGTTTCATGCTGCACGAGGCTGATAGCAGCCGGATCATGGAAGACGCCCTGGTCATCGCCATCAGCCAATCCGGAACCACGACCGACACCAACCGGACCGTCGACATGGTGCGCGAAAGGGGTGCCCACACGCTGGCCATTGTCAACCGACGCGATTCCGACTTGACCTTCAAGGTCGACGGCGTCATCTATACCAGCAGTGGCCGGGACATCGAAATGTCCGTGGCCTCCACCAAAGCCTTTTACGCCCAGATCGTGGCCGGGGCCCTCTTGAGCCTCTATGTCGCCGGCTTGAAAGGCTGTCGGGACGATGCCTTCATCACCCGGGAGCTTAAGCTATTGCTGGCCTTGCCAGAACAAATGCGCCAGGTGATTGCCATGCAGGAGGAGATCGCGGCCTCGGCCCACCGTCTGGCCGTCACCAAGACCTATTGGGCCGCCGTGGGCAGCGGTCCCAACAAAGCCTCCGCCGATGAAATCCGTATTAAGCTGAGCGAGCTGTGCTATAAAACCATTTCTTCGGATTATGTGGAAGACAAGAAACATATCGATCTTTCCTCGGAGCCGCTTATCATTGTATGTGCCGCCGGGTGCCGCGGCACGGTCATCGGCGATGTCATCAAAGACACCGCCATCTTCAAGGCCCACAAGGCAACGCCAATCGTTATCACCGACGTGCAAGAAGATCGCTTTGACCCCTATGCCGAAGATGTCTTTCAGGTTCCCCGGACAAGTGAACATCTTGCACCGATTTTGAATACCTTGGTCGGTCATCTGTGGGGATACTATGCGGCACTGGCCATCAACGACGGCTCACATTTCCTGTATCGCTTCCAGGAAGATATTCAGCGCACCCTGGATGAAAGTGCCCGGCAAGGGATGGATATCTATGAACTCATCCTGGAGAAGTCTTTCCGGCAAAAATTTGCCGCCTTCAACCGGGAATTCCACCGCCGCAAAAGAAAACAGCGCCTGCCGGCAGCCCTCACCCTGGAGACGACCTCGGATTTGACGCTGCTATTGAAATATCTGGCCGGCAAGCTGCCCGTATCCGACTTTGAAATCGATTTTGGCAGCAAGGGCACCGCCCGCAACATGCTGGACACCTTTTTCGCCGTGGTGGCCCGCGGGATCAATGCCATGTCACGCCCGGTGGATGCCATCAAGCACCAGGCCAAAACCGTCACCGTGGGGACGAGCCGCATCAGCGAAAAACTGGAGGGCCTCCTCTTCGACACCCTGACCGCTTACGGCATCAACATTTCCCAGCTTACCAACCAGAACGTGCTGGTGCTCAAAAATCTTCAAAAAATCGTGGCCACCGTCAAGGGCGCAATTTTATACCGCATTTCCCACTTGGACCTTCTGGGTGAAATTACCCAGGAGACATCCATCGTCATCATCAAGAAAGATGGCGTGCTGGCACCAATTCCATCCCGGGTGGAAACCGATCAGCGTCTGAAGGGTACCAAGAAAATCATCGTCCGCCAGGGGAATGTCTACATTGGGAAAGGACGCAAGGATGATCGAAGTATTTTGATCATCCCGGCGATCTCCGATAAGCCCAACCGCTCCAACGTCATCGAAAATCTGCTCCTGCTGAACATCGGTTTCCATAAGGAGGTGCCGATCGCCGACCGCATCAAAGCCCTGGGAGGAAAATACGATCATATTCGCAGCATCGTTCAGGAGAACAATGTCGCCTGGGATGACCATCTACTGGATCTGATCGTGATGGAAGAACTTTTCGGTCGATCCGCGGAAAAAATCGGGGAGCGGATTGTGTCCCGGGCGGCCTGAACCTTTTCGCCGGTACGGAAAAACAGCCATGATCTGGCTCTATACGCCCTTTGTCATCCCGCTGTTGGGGACAGCCGCCATTTGTATGGGGCTGCTTTTCATTGCCGGCCGCTACCGGCATACGCCCGGGGCGACCTATTTTACCCTGCTGATGCTTTACATGGCCGCGTGGACGACGATGTACGGTCTTGAACTGGGGGCCGTGAGTCTGGCCGGCAAACGTTTCTGGGCGCAGGCCCAGTACCTTGCGATTCCCTATGTGCCCGTTTTTTGGCTGGCCTTTTTGCTCAGCTACACCGGCAGGGGCCGTTGGCTCACGCCGCCACGGATGGCCGGCGGCCTCGCGATGCCGATCATCACCAGCCTGCTGGCCATCACCAGCAACCACCACCGCCTTTTGTTCACCTCGACCTGGATTGAAAACCAGGGCACACTGAGCATCCTGCTGCGAACATTTGGCTGGTGGTTCTGGGTGCATACCATTTATTGCTATGCGCTTCTGGCCATCGGGTGCGGCTTAATCGGCCTTTCCTTAAATCGCCCCCCGATTCAGTGGGACCGGGGGCAGCGGGGAATCCTGCTTCTGGCATGCCTGATCCCATGGTTGGGCAACGCCTGGTTCATTGCCGGAGCTGACCTTCCGGGTGTCCTGATCGACCCAACCCCGTTTCTTTTCACCCTCTCGCTGCTCCTGCTGGGGTGGGCCGTCTTTTACGGTCGCCTGTTTGACGTGATCCCGATCGGCCACGACCTGGTGGTCCAAAGCCTGCCGGACAGTGTCATCATTCTCGATCGCCGAGACCGGGTCATCGAAATCAATCCCGCGGCCTGCCGGCTGGTCGGCGCGCCCATCCAAAATATCTTGGGCCGCCCGGCCCGCATCGTGTTGGGGCCCTGTCGTCATTTGATCGACCTTGGAAAGACCGGTGAAGACATTCTGGAAGATATCGAACTGGATCTGGACGAAAGACGGGGCTATTTTCATCTGCGCATCGCGCCGATCCGACGCCACGGCCGGCCAGTCGCCCGCCTCTTGATTTTGCAGGACATCACGGACAGTAAAAGCGCACAGGATGATCGCCTGGATAGCGAAAAACTCCAAGCGGCCCTGAAGATGGCCGGCACCGTTTGTCATAAATTGAACCAGCCCATCCAAGGGATTATCGGATATGCGGAATTGCTCCTGCTCAAGATGGCCCGCGACGACCCGCTTTACATCAAAGTCGCCGGCATAAAGGCCCAATCCGAAAAAATGGGCGCCATCACCAACCAGTTGATGGGCATCACACGCTACCGCACGGCCCGCTACACGTCTGGGGAGACCATCGTCGATATCGATCAGTCGTCGCCCGCCCGCGCCGGGGACGATCCAGCGATCAGCCGCCCGGGGATGTCCGAAAACAGGCCCCCACCCTGGGGTGGGCGACATCCGTCAAAATGAAGGCAGACGCGCGACCGCCCGCACCACCGATGGTTGCCCCTTGGCGAAAACCGTCTGCTTAGGAAGAACCGCGTGATGTGGCACACTCACAGGCAGCCCGGATAAATTCACGAAACAAGGGGTGCGGCGCCATGGGCCGCGATTTGAACTCGGGATGGAATTGGCATCCCAGAAACCATGGATGGTCCGGTAATTCCACGATTTCCACCAGTTCGCCGCCGGGTGATGTACCGCTCACCATCAGCCCATGTTCCTCCAGTTGCTCCCGGAAGGCGTTGTTGAACTCATAGCGGTGACGGTGGCGTTCGGATATGTTCTCCTGATCGTAAGCCCGATGGGCAAACGTATCCGGTCGCAGCCGGCAAGGATAGGCACCCAAGCGCATGGTGGCGCCCTTGGCCGAAGTTTCGTCCCGTGTTTCGACTTGACCCGTTTTGTCGTCAAACCATTCCGTCATCAGATAAATCACCGGATAGGGCGTATTCATATCGAACTCGGAGCTGTTGGCATTTTCCATTCCGGCCACATGTCGGGAAAATTCGACGACCGCCACCTGCATCCCCAGACAAATGCCGAAATAGGGAATCTTGTTTTCCCGGGCATATCGGGCCGTACAGATTTTGCCTTCAATCCCGCGAGAGCCGAAACCTCCGGGGACCAGAATACCGTCCGCCTCCATAAGGGCCTGGCTGCAAGTGTCTGCCGCAATGGTCTCTGAATCGACAAAAAGCAAATTAACGCGGCAGTCGTTAGGAATGCCCGCGTGGTAGAGCGCTTCGTTCAAGCTTTTGTAGGACTCCGTCAAATCGACGTACTTTCCCACGATGGCGATATTAACCGTGGACCGGGGTTCCTTGAGCTTGTGCACGAGATCCCGCCAGGCTTCCAGGCGCGGGGCCCGCGTCCAGATATTCAACATCGAAACGATCCTGTCGTCGAGACCCTCGCTGTGGAAATTCAAGGGCACCTCGTAAATGCAGCCGACATCCTTGGCGGTAATCACGGCATCTTCGTCCACATTGGTAAAAAGGGCGATTTTGCGTTTGATATCGCTTGAAAGCGTTTGACCGGTCCGGCAGAGGAGAATGTCGGGTTGGATACCGATGCTGCGCAGTTCCTTGACACTGTGCTGGGTCGGTTTTGTTTTAACCTCCCCCGCCGTGCCGATGTAGGGCACCAAGGTGACATGAATGTACAAGGTGTTTTCTTTGCCGGCATCACCGCGAAATTGTCGAATCGCCTCCAGGAAAGGCAGACTTTCAATATCGCCAATCGTGCCCCCGATTTCAACGATAACCACATCCACACCCTTGTCGGCCATGCGGATGGAGGATTTGATCTCGTCGGTTATATGCGGAATGACCTGGACCGTCCCACCCAGATAGTCCCCCCGGCGCTCCTTCTGAATGACGGTGTTATATATCTTCCCGGTCGTAAAATTATTATCATGGCCAAGCTGTGCATGGGTGAATCGTTCATAGTGCCCCAGATCGAGGTCTGTCTCGGCACCGTCGTCGGTGACAAACACCTCACCGTGCTGGAAGGGATTCATGGTGCCGGGATCGACGTTGATATAGGGATCCAGCTTTTGAAGGGTCACCGTCAGGCCCCGGCTTTCCAGCAGCGCACCGATGGCAGCCGAAGCCAGGCCTTTCCCGAGCGAAGATAAAACACCACCTGTCACAAAAATAAATTTCGTATTGGAACTCATAAATAATCTCCAGCCGCGTTTAAATGACAACACCGTCCCTGCGCCCGAATGCAAGAATCCTCACAAGACGCCGGTTTTTTTAAGCGTATGGTAACTTGCCATCGGTGGGAGGGAGGGAGGGTGTTGGGTTGTAATTGACGTTTGGTGAGAAATTGATTCAGCAAATACCCCATTTGCGCTCATACCGCGGCTGTGCATGCATGGCGAGAGCCGATCCGCCCTTTAACGCTCTTCGATCATTGCCGCAGTTGCCGTTGATAGCATCCGATTCACGGCTCCGATATATTCCAGAATGTGTCCTGAAGTGCAAGAGCTTTGTCGTTTTTTTACTCGAATGGGGGCGGCGCAGGCGATTCGGGTCGCCCGCCGGCCGCATCATCAATCGTTGCCGCCGGTCGCGACCATTCCTGCCGAAGTGCCCGGATGTCGAAGAGATCATTCGTGATTTCCGGATTGACCAGCAAGCGTTCGACCCTGATTTCCTCCATGATCTGGTGGTTCTGCATCATGATCACGTGCATCGGGTAGGCCGTTCCATCCGTAAGGCGCCAATTACGATAGCGAATCTCGATCGACCCATCAGCGGGGGCCAGCGCAGCAGGGGGCAGCATCAGGCGAACCGGGAGGAAAGAATTCTTATCCACCCACAACTGGGCTGCATTTTCATTCGGATACCGAGCGCCGACAACATAACAATAGTGATCATCGAAGCGCCCCAGGCTGGACACCGTCACATCGATCCCGATCATTCGCAGGTAGTCCGTCAGGGCCTGCCGGGGTTTGGCCATCAAGATGTCGGCATAGCGCAGGTAGCGGGGCGGCGGCCCGTCCTGCAAGACACCATTGACGGCCACCAGGGTCGTACTTCCGGACAAGAGCATCTGACGCTGATAACCGTCGCCAATGGCATCCGCACGAAAATCATACGGAAAGCGGATGCGCACCGTCTCTTGCAGCGTGGACACCGGCGGCAGGGGAGGGGTGGCATGAATGGTCAAGGACTGGCTTGTCTCCAGGGCGTCCGCGCGGCCCAGGGCCTGAACCATCAAATCCAGAATATGCTCGCCCATCAGCACATGGGCGCGCGTGGATACCGGTGTGAGGATCACACCGCAAACCAGCAGGACGGTTAAAAAAAAACGCTTCGGTTCTTCACGGGTGGCCAAATTCATCGCCGCAGCTTTCTTTTGCTAAAGCAAGTCGTCCGAAAAGGTTGCCGCACTGCCGAGGGCTTCCTCAATGCGGATCAGCTGGTTGTATTTGGCGACCCGGTCGCTACGGGACAAAGATCCCGTCTTGATCTGCCCGCCATTGACCCCCACCGCCAGATCGGCGATAAAGGCGTCCTCCGTTTCGCCGGAGCGATGCGATATGACCGTGGTATAACCGGACTGCTTGGCCATTTCGATGGCATCGAGGGTTTCGGTCACCGTACCGATCTGGTTTAGCTTGATCAAAATCGAGTTGCCGATCCCCCGTTCGATCCCTTTCTGGAAAATCTTCGGATTGGTCACAAAAATATCGTCACCCACCAGTTGAACTGTCGATTCGAGCTGGTCGGTCATCAATTCCCAACCGTCCCAATCCTGCTCCGCCAAACCGTCTTCGATTGAAAGAATCGGATAGCGCTCGATCATCTCGGCGTAGTAGGCCACCATTTGCTTGGCACTGAGTTGACGGTTTTCAGACTGCAATTGGTATTTGCCGCGCTTGTAAAATTCGCTGGCCGCCGCATCGAGTGCAATTCCAATATCACTTCCCGGCTTGTAGCCGGCCGCCTTGATGGCCGCCATGATTTGTTTGATGGCGTCTTCGTTGGATGCCAGATCGGGGGCAAAACCGCCCTCGTCACCAACCGCCGTATTGAGCCCTTTGGCCTGCAAAATTTTCTTTAAGGCGTGAAAGATTTCGGCACCCATCTGAACGGCCTGCTTGAGGGATTTGGCCCCCACGGGAATGATCATGAACTCCTGAATGTCGAGGTTATTGGCCGCATGGGCACCACCGTTGAGAATATTCATCATGGGCATGGGCAAACAGCGGGCATTGATACCGCCCAAATAACGAAACAGCGGCAGACCGAAAGCGGTCGCCGCGGCACGTGCCACGGCCATGGAAACACCCAGAATGGCATTGGCGCCCAGCTTGCTCTTGTTGGCCGTTCCATCCAAAGATTGCATTTTTTGGTCCAGGGTCATTTGATCGGCGGCATCCAGTCCCAGGATTTCAGGCGCGATAATATCATTGACATTGCTCACCGCCTTTTGGACACCCTTGCCGCCGAAGCGCTTGGCGCGTTTATCGCGCAATTCGAGGGCCTCCCGTTTTCCAGTGGAAGCGCCCGAGGGCACCGCCGCGCGACCCAGTGCGCCCGACGCTGTCAGGATGTCGACCTCCACCGTCGGGTTACCCCGCGAGTCCAGGATTTCACGCGCGGCAACATCAATAATTTCCGTCATGGTTTCCCCCTTTGAATTCGATGGCCTCTAGGACTGCGGCGTCGGCCGACAGACGTTTCGGCGGTCAGAATGCATTGATTTGTGCGGCCTGAAGAATGCGCGTACCGCATTCGGTACACACATTTGGTAACCGCCATGGGCGTTATGGGTCTGATTGCCGCCCCCCGTTCGAAGGGTTACAGGGCGGGGACACGGCTTGACAAAAACCGACCAGATGGTACTCTCCGGTGCTGATACTGTCAAGATGCCGATACGGATGATTGTCGGCAATCACCGACTTGCAGAGGAGATGGATCGTGGAAACGAGGGCGTCCTTTTCGCTCTACGAAAGTGCCCACCTTTTCGTGGCCGCCGTTCGCGTGTTGACCCATAAGGATCAATCCCCGCCGGATATTGATCAGGTATGCGCAATGCTCAACCTGTCCCCGGAGCGGGGCGGCTTTATCTGCCGCCGCCTGGAGGAAATCGGTGCCTTAGAAACCGTGGCCGGGGCCTATGGGCTGCGCCTTTTTGTTCGCGATCATTTGCGAATAGAAGACATCCCCCAAGAGGAGGCGCCCGACCGGCTGCAGAATGAGCTGCATAAATTTCAAGCCGCGCAAAAGGACGTCCACCGTCGCTTTGAATCCATGCGGGCGGACCAGAAGCAAAAGCAAAAAAACCGGTTTGCGGAAATGGAAAAAAAATTGCGCGCGGAAATTGAAAAAAAGAAATCCTGAAGACCGCTCAGGTCATCATCCGCAGGGCGCCGAAGCACGTCATCCACGGCCGGTGCGCGAGGCCCCGTTCTCTCCTTCCGACCCCCCGCGATGCCTCCCCAAGCATTTGCGCTCACACCCTATACTTTGCGCAAGCCCTTATTCGGAAAAACATCTCCGACGCGCAGCATCGCCTCGGTTTCCGGGCCATCGACGTGTTTGGCGAGCGTCAGGCGGCGGTACCCCGGCAAACCCGTCCGAATCCGCCCGAAAACAATACGCATCAGGATGACCATCGGAATGAAGGTAAACGCATAGCCCACCGATGTCCTTTCCCCAAACGCCATTGGGAGTAAAAAGACAACATCGGCAAAACGCCCGTCGAGCCATTGCAGGGCAAACGGCACCGGCCACAGCGAAGACGCGCCCAGTGCCATCTGGGAGAAGAAAACTTTGCCGAAAGACTCGTTGGCAACCTCGTTACAGGCCTGGTAGCTTGCTTTGTCTCTGGCCTGC
This sequence comes from Desulfobacterales bacterium, assembly GCA_050124295.1. GTDB lineage: Bacteria > Desulfobacterota > Desulfobacteria > Desulfobacterales > UBA5852 > JABZFP01. The sequence continues at coordinate 8,799 of JASFFM010000116.1, forward strand.
AGGGCCAGCAGTGATTTGTTCTGCATGCGCACCAGTTCCTGGTTGTCCCGTCTAAAAAAGGCGCCGTTCAAGCGAAAGGCCAAAGCGATGGTCAGATCACCGATGACCGTGCACAGGAGTGCCAGCACAGCGATACCCACCAGATAGCCCAGCATGGGATTGTCCAACAGCCGGAAGAAAAAAATCAGGATGGCATCGGTCTGATTGACAATTGTTTCGATCATCGAGGACATGGCAAACCTATCTTTTCTGGAAACCATCCCGGGAGAGGTCTATCGCCCTCCCCCGGGACGTGCCCAGGACATTTGGGACCTCATCAATGCCGAGCGTCTAAAACGGCGGTACGATAGAATACCCCAGAAAGCCTTTCGTGGTGTAACGGATCCCCACGTAGAAGGCCAGCAGGACAAACAGCCGTTTCAGCCATATATCCGGAATGTATTTGGAGGTCCGCGGACCGATCATGGATCCGATGAAGATCCCCACCAGCTCCGCGCCGATCAACCCCCAATAAACCGGAACACCCTTGCCCACCATGTAGCTGAAGATTGACACGATCATCCCCACGAGAACCACCAGGGCACTGGTACCCGCCACCAGGAACATGGGCAGACCGGCCACCGAGGTTAGAAAGGGTACAAAGAGAAAACCACCGCCAATCCCCAGAAAAGAGGCCAGGGCGGCAATCAAAATACCGCCCAACATGGGCACAAAGGCCTTGAACGCGAATTCGACCCCGTAGAACGTAAATCGAATGGTGCCGGCAAAAAAGGTCACGATCCAGCCTGCGACGGCCAGTCCATAGGCAACCACTTTCATGCCGCCGGCCAGGTTGGCCCACAGCGCGCTGGCAACCACCAGTCCGAGGGCTAAAAACATCAGCGGCCAGCTGCCTTCGAGGACCTTGACACCCTCGTTGGTCGACCCGCCGCTCTTAACCTGTTTCTCAAAAGCGGCGGCCGCTTCTTTGGCTTTTTTCTTTTTGGCCAGGCCGGCCGCCGTGGTTTCCCGAATCAGCATTACACCCAGCAGCAACACGATCAGGCCGAAGTAGCCGATATAGTCACGCAGGCTGATCTTGCCTGCCGTCAGCGCCGGAATCAGCCAGGAGCCCCCCACGCCGCCGATGGCCAGGCACAGCCCCAATGGGGCCACCAGGCGCCCCATGCGGTAATAATTGGTGCTGGAAATCAAGCCACTCAGTCCCACCAGCCACTGGTTGGACACACGGATCGAATCGGTGATCAGGTTATTGAGGGGCGTCCCTTTGCCAAAACTCTTGGCGTAGTCAGCGAGCCCGAAAATCGTAATATGCCCGACACCCGCCATGATGCCGCCGAAAGCGCCCACGGTGGAAAAGATCCACCCGACCCAGATGGCCCACAAAAACCCGAAAATCAGGTTGGGGTCGGGGGCACCCGGAATGCCTAAAAAACCGGGCTTGGCATTGGGATCGATTTGGCCTTCACCCGTGCCGGTCGGTGTCTGGGCGATCGCCTCCTCCAGACTCATCGCTTGAACCGTTCCAATACCGACGATCGGTGCCGCCAGGAACAGCCCGATCAATGCCATCATCATGATGAGCAAATAGGGTTTTTTCATGTCTGCTAACCTCCGTTCTGAAAATGAATGCCGGAAAGAGTGACACCTTCGGTGCCGTGCCGGCGGAAGCGTGTGGTGCGGTAGGCGACGCAAGCCGGTGCAACAGCGATATTCTTAACAATAATTGTGCCAGCATCGACAATGGGCCCCTTATGATTTTAACTACTTTGATTTATTATCATTTTTAATCTGCTGCCTTCCAGGCGCGACCGCAGGCAGCCTGAAATCCGGGCTGCGCAGTGCAATCGGAAACTGCCCCGAAAACGTAT
>JASFFM010000117.1:0-10634 GCA_050124295.1 Desulfobacterales bacterium
CGCTTCGTTTCAGGATACCTCATCCAGCTGGCCCAGGACGTCAAATCCCTGGACGGGCCCTCCGGACCGGAGGCCGACTTCACCGACCTGCACGCCTGGACCGAGGTTTACATCCCCGGCGCCGGATGGGTCGGCATGGATCCCACGTCAGGGCTCTTTGCCGGCGAGGGGCACATCCCGCTGGCCTGCTCCCCGGAGCCCCAGAGCGCCGCCCCGATAACCGGGGCCCTTGAAAAGTGCGCGGTGGTGTTCAAACATGACATGTCCGTGCGGCGCATATTCGAAGCGCCCCGCGCCACCCGGCCCTATCCGGAAAAGGTCTGGTCGGAAATCGTGGAACTGGGCGACCGGGTGGACCGTGAACTGGAGACATCCGATGTGCGCCTCACCATGGGCGGCGAGCCTACCTTTGTCTCCATCGACGACATGGACGGGGCCCAATGGAATACCGAGGCCCTGGGAGAAGAAAAGCGGCAGCTGTCCGAATCCCTCCTCAAGGCGCTGCGGGAACAGTGGGCGCCGGGAGGACTTCTGCACTACGGCCAGGGGAAATGGTACCCGGGCGAGTCCCTGCCCCGCTGGGCCCTGGGCTGCTACTGGCGCCAGGACGGCAAGCCGGTGTGGCAGGATGACCGCTGGATCGCGGACACGTCCATCGATTACGGTTTCGGGGCCGGCGAAGCAAAAATCTTCATCCAAACCCTGGCCGACACCCTGGGGGTGAACCGGCATTACATTCGCGAAAGTTACGAGGATGTGCTCTATTACCTGCACAAGGAGCAGCGGCTGCCGGTGAACGTGGATCCGGCCGATCCCAAGCTGGAAAATCCCGAGGAGCGGGCCCGCCTGGTTCACACCTTCGAACGCGGGCTGGGGGCGGTGGCCGGCTATGTCCTACCGCTCCAGCACGGCTCCTGGAAAAGCGGGCCCTGGCCGCTGCGGGGCGAGCACATGTTCCTGCTGCCCGGCGACTCCCCGGCGGGGCTGCGCCTTCCCCTCGAATCGCTGCCCTGGGTCTCCAAGGCCGATTTTCCCTTCGATCACCCGCTGGATCCCATGGCCGACCGGGAACCGCTGCCCGACCCGTCCGAAGGCCAGCGCAGGGTGCAAGGACATGCGCCGGCCACCGCCGGCGAGGGTGTCCGCACCCAGCCCAAACCCTACGACGATCCCCGACCCGTGGCCGGCGAATCCGCCGCCTGGGTGGTGCGCACCGCCCTGTGCGTCCAGCCGCGCGAGGGCCGGCTGTATGTCTTCATGCCGCCCGTGATGGCCCTGGAGGGGTATCTGGAGCTGGTGGCCGCCATCGAGGCCGCCGCCGCCCAAAGCCGCCTTCCCGTCGTGTTGGAAGGCTACACGCCGCCCTACGACCCTCGGCTCAACAGCCTGAAGATCACCCCCGATCCCGGGGTCATCGAGGTGAACATCCAGCCCCTCCACAGCTGGCCGGAGATGGTGGCCTGCACCACCGCGCTCTACGATACGGCCCGCCGGAACCGTCTGGCCACGGAAAAATTCATGCTGGACGGCCGCCACACGGGCACGGGGGGCGGCAACCACATCGTGATCGGCGGTGCCACCCCGGCGGACAGCCCCTTTTTGCGACGGCCCGACCTGCTGCGCAGTTTCGTCACCTTCTGGAACAACCACCCCTCCCTTTCGTTTCTCTTCTCCGGTATGTTCATCGGCCCCACCAGCCAGCAGCCGCGCATCGACGAAGCCCGGCACGACAGCCTCTACGAGCTGGAAATCGCCTTTGCCGAACTGGAACGCCAGACCGGGCCCGACCACCCCTGCCCGCCCTGGCTGGTGGACCGGCTGTTCCGCCACTTGCTGGTGGACACCACCGGCAATACCCACCGGGCGGAGTTCTGCATCGACAAGCTCTACTCACCGGACAGCGCCGCCGGGCGCCTGGGACTGCTGGAGTTTCGGGCCTTTGAAATGCCGCCCCACGCCCGCATGAGCCTGGCCCAGCAGCTGCTGCTGCGCATTTTCATCGCCTGGTTCTGGAAAACGCCCTACCGGCAGCGGCTGATTCGCTGGGGCACGCGGCTCCACGACCGCTTCATGCTGCCCCAGCCGCTCGAGGACGATTTCCATGACGTTTTGAACATCCTCAACCAGGCCGGTTACCCCGTCGCCAGGGATTTTTTCCACCCCCATTTCGAGTTCCGGTTCCCCATTTACGGCCGCACCACCTTCGGCGGTATCGAGATCGAGCTGCGGCAGGCCCTGGAACCCTGGCACGTGCTGGGCGAGGAGCCCGGCGGGGGGGGCACGGCCCGCTATGTGGACTCCTCGGTGGAACGGCTCCAGGTCAAGGTCTCCGGCATCACCGGCGGGCGGCACATCATCACCTGCAATGGCCGGCGCGTTCCCCTGCAGCCCACCGGGGTGGACGGTGTCCTGGCCGCCGGCATCCGCTACCGCGCCTGGCAGCCGCCGAGCTGCCTGCACCCCACCATCGGGGTCCACACCCCGCTGGTGGTCGATCTGTTCGACACCTGGTCCAACCGGGCCCTGGGGGGCTGCACCTACCACGTGGGGCACCCGGGCGGGCGTCATCACGAGGCTTTTCCGGTCAACGCCAGCGAAGCCGAAAGCCGTCGCCATGCGCGCTTTGTTCCCGGCGGTCACAGTCCCGGGGCCCGCACGACGATCCCGGCCGAGGAAATCAACCCGGAATTTCCCTACACCCTTGATTTACGGCGGCCGACGCGATAAAGCGTCTGCCGGCAGGTCCGCCGCTGCGCCGGTGTTCCGATGACGAGGCTTTGGAGAGATGATCGATACCGAAACGACCGCTTCCACCCCATCTGAGCAGGACAGCCCCTCCCTGTTCGAAGCCGCGGCCTGCCCTGCCAATGTCTATTGCGAGGCCTTTGAGCCATCCGGAAAGCTGCGGGAGCACTGGCAGTCCGTCGTTCGTGCCCTGGACCGCATGGGATTCGAGGAACTCAAGCAGCGCCAGGAGCGGGTCCGGCGCATGCGCCATGAGGACGGGGCGACCTACAACCCCTTCGACGCCTCCTCCGGCCAGGGGACTCCCTGGGCCTTGGAGATGATCCCGCAGCCGCTGACCGCCAGGGAGTGGTCGACGCTCGAAAACGGCCTAATCCAGCGCGCCCACCTGCTGGAAACGATCCTGGCCGATGTTTACGGCCCCCAGAGCCTGCTGACAAATCGACAGCTTCCGGCAGAGCTGATCTACGCCAATTCGAATTTCCTGCACCCCTGCCACGGCATTGCCCCCGCCGGCGACCGCTATCTGACCTACTATGCCGCCGACGTGTACCGGGGCCCGGACGGGCGCTTCCGGGTGCTGCGGGATTATGCCGCCGGCGCCGCCGGACTGGGCTATGCCCTTGAAAACCGCATCGTCATCTCGCGTATTTTTTCACAACTTTACCACCAAACCCAGATCCAGCGGCTGGCCCCCTTTTTTAGCACCTTTCACAGCAGTCTGGTGCAGCGGATCTCCGCCAGACGGGAGAACCCGGACATCGTATTGCTGTCGCCGGGGCCGGACAGCCGCATCTACTTCGAACACGCCATTCTCAGCCGGTACCTGGGCTACCCTCTGGTGGAAAGCCAGGACCTGACGGTTCGCAACGGGGAGGTCTTCCTCAAGAAGCTGGCCGGCCTGGAACCCGTGGACGCCATATTTCGGCACATCGCCGACGACAGCATCGACCCGTTTGCCCTGCGGCGGGAGACGGCCAGCGGCGTGGCCGGACTGATCCAGGTCTCGCGGGAGCGTAATGTCGATATGGTCAACCCCATCGGCAGCGCCTTTATCGAGACCCCTGCCCTGGCGGCCTTTCTGCCGTCCCTGTGCCGCACCTTGACCGGTGCCGACCTGCAGCTGGAGAACCATCCCGTCTGGTGGTGCGGTGCGCCGGATGCGGCCCAGTATGTCCGGGAAAATTCAGAAGGGCTTACCATGGCACCGGCCATGGCACGGCATGCCCCCTTACCGGCGGATGCCGCGGCGGCCATTGAAACGGTACCCCACGAGGTGTTGGCTCTGGCACCGCTCCAGCCGGGCACGGTGCCCGCCTGGGGTCCACAGGGCATCCACTCCCACTACACTCTCTTGCGCATCTTTGCCTGCGCCACCCAGCAGGGCTTTGCCGTCATGCCCGGCGGCCTGGCCATCACCGCGGCCGATGTGGAGACCCTGACGGCGGATATTCCGGAACGCCAACAGAGCAAAGATATCTGGGTGATTTCCGATCAGCCGGTGGAACCCTTCAGCCTCATGGACAGCCTCACCACCATCGCCGAGTTCAGCCGCGGCAGCGATCTGCCCAGCCGGGTGGCCGACCACCTTCTGTGGCTGGGCCGTTATCTGGAGCGGGCCGAGGGCCTGGTCCGGCTGCTGCGTTCCGTCTACCGGCGGCTCTCCGGAGAGGCCCGTTTGAACGATATTCCGGAGCTCTCTTTTCTGCTGAACCTGCTCAGGGCCATTAAGACCCTTCCGCCGGTGCCCAAGGACGGGGTGGACATCCCCCGTTTCCGCGAGCTGGCCGGGCAACTCAAGGATGCTGTGAGAAACACGGATCAGACCGAAAGCGTGGCCACCATCCTCAGGCAGGTGCGCGAAGCGGCCCGCAACGTGCGCGACCGGCTCTCCCTGGAAGCCTGGCGGGCCATCAACAAGTTGGAGGGCTTCAGCGGGCGCCCCATCGGCGACCCCCTGGAGATCCTGGACGAAATCATGTTCACCCTCAGCGCCTTCAGCGGCCTGGCCATGGAGAGCATGACCCGCGGCCTGGGCTGGCGCTTCATGGACATGGGCCGCCGCATGGAGCGCGCCATGAACCAGTCCCGGCTGATCCGAACAGGATTGGCGCGCCTGTGCACCGAGCCCCGGGGCGCACTGGAGGCGCTGCTGGAAGTTTCCGACAGCATCATGACCTACCGGGCCCGCTACCGGGCCGCCTTTCAATTGTCTCCGGTGCTGGACCTGCTGATTGTAGATGAAACCAACCCCAAATCCCTGGCCTTTCAGATCAGCCAACTCTCGGCCCATGTGGAGCACCTGCCGCGCCAGAGCGAACGGCGCTACGCCAGCCCTGAAGAGCGGCTGGCATTGCAGATGCTTACCGCCGTGCGCCTCCTGAACGTCTCGGACCACGACTGCCGGGAGAGCGGCGCCGGAAACGACGCGCTGGCGGGGTTTCTCGAAACCATCGAAACCCAGTTGAAGGCGTTCAGCCAGCAGATCAGTGCCCACTTCCTGAGCCGGGTGCCGGCCACGCCCCATTATGCCCTGCGGCGGGAGTCGCCGCCCAGATGAGATACCGCATCGTCCATAAGACAGCCTACAGCTACTCCGAGCCGGCGTCGCTCTCCCAGAACGAACTGGTTCTGCATCCCCGTGAAACGGGCCATCAGAGGGTCCTGAATCACCATCTGGCCATCGTCCCTGAGCCCCAATGCCAGCGCAGCCGGACCGATTACTTCGGCAACCTCACCCAGATGTTCATGGTGCAGCAGCCCCACGACAACCTCACCATCACCACCACCAGCACGGTGGAGACGGCCACGCCCTCGGCGGTGGCACCGGCGGCGACCCTGGCATGGGAAGCGGTCGTTCAGCGGCTGTCCGCCCACACCCTGCCCGAGGAACTGGAGGCCTTCCAGTTCGTGTTCGCCAGCCCGCTGGTCACCGTTGGGGCCAATGCCCGCAGCTATGCCGCCCCGTCTTTTCCGCCCGGCGCCGCCCTGCTCTCCGGCGCCCTGGACCTGATGCGGCGTATCCATAGCGATTTCACTTACGACGAAGCGGCCACCTCGGTCGACACGCCCGTGGACCAAGTGCTGAAAAACCGTAAAGGGGTCTGCCAGGATTTTGCCCATCTAACCCTCAGCTGCCTGAGATCGCTGGGACTTGCCGCCCGCTATGTCAGCGGGTACCTGGAAACAAGCCCGCCGCCCGGGAAACCGCGGCTGATCGGTGCCGACGCCTCTCACGCCTGGGTCTCCCTGTACGTGCCGGAGTTCGGCTGGGTGGATATGGATCCCACCAACAACCTGATCCCCGGGCAGCAGCATGTCACTCTGGCCTGGGGCCGGGATTACGGGGATGTGACCCCGGTCAAGGGGGTCGTCATGGGCGGACGCACCCACACCCTTTCCGTCAGGGTGGATGTATCGCCCCAGGCATGACGCCGCAACCGCCTGCCGAGAACCCGTCCCCAAGCCACATCGCCGGCGTTTTCGTCGCTTATAACCCAGGCATCCAGGTCCGAAGGCCCCGGCCTTGGGGGCCCTGGAAGGGACTCAGGCGCGGCGATCGCCAAGTGCCTTCCAGGCCAAAGACGCTCAATTCTAATGCGGCCCGAATGAATGGATAGCAGCAAAAAACGATCGGGTTCATCGACTTCACGAGGCAACGTGTTTTCAGCACAAGCTGACCGGGAACACCCCATTGACCAGGAAAAAGGAACTGGTCTACGATGACCGCTGTTAGGGCTAGGGCGTTTTCCACTGGGGGTTTCCGTTGGAAATCGCTTCGACTGTGGGACAATCAAGCTTTTGTGGGCCGCCCGACCACTCGATAGGGGGCCCTGGGGGCAGGGAAACAACCAAGAAATTGCCAAGCGCGGAGACAGTCGCCTAATCCGGGGTGATTCTGGCAGCGCACAATGAAAGGCATTGCTTTGGTGAGGCGATATTCGGGGTGGGCCTGCCTTAGATCGGGAGAGGCCCCTGGCTGGCACCGGACCATTTTCCCAAGGCAACTTCTCCCCGCGTTGTCTCCTGATTTGACCAGGGCGAGCGAATCCAATACCATGGCGGCCAGCGGACCGAGAGCCCGGCTTCGGAAAACGTTTAGACACCCGGCCTGTAAGCTCCCCCGGATACGGCAATAACTTTAGCAAGGATAGGATATTCGATTTGATACGCCTTAAGCCACAAGACCTAAGAGGCAAAGATGTGGGCGCGGCCAATGCGTTTCCGGACCTCACCAGCGAGCTGATAAGCCTCGCCAACCATTTATCCAAGGCCACCACCCGCAAAAAGCTGGGCAACCCCACATCGGTTATCGAAGAATTCGAGGGCAAAACTTTCGAAGACTGGGAGCGTTTCTACGAACAAAAAAATCCCGGCGCCCTGGATACGGCCAGCCGGGAAATATACGGCGCCCTGGAAAAGCTGCGCAAGGCTCTGAAGCTGGTGGACAGGGAAATGGTGCGACACTGGGTGGAGGAAGCCGTTCTCAAACGCACCTATGCCACCTGGCGCATCCAGGAAACCATTCTCAGGCACATCGCCAAACTTCAGGGCAAGCCCTTCCGGCAGGCCGATGACCAGGAAAGCGAAGCGGGCATCGATGGCTTTATTGATGAGCGCCCCTTCAGCGTCCGTCCGGTCAGCCATTACTTCAAGGGCCCGCCGGAGGAACAGGACACACCGGCGGATGTGGTGTACTTCGAAAAGGCCAAAAGGGGCCTTAAAGTTTATTACGACCTATGACTGGCGGGCAACACCCGGACAAATACAGCGCCGACCCCCGAGTATCGGCGGGCATTATCAAAAGGGCCCAGTCTTTCCCGGAAGTGCTGGCCGGCATCGCCAGCCTGGAGGTTCTTCGAGAAAGCCCCAGCCACTTAACGAACGTTGATGTGGGCTGGAAGGATGGCCCCCAATACGAAAACGTGGCGCAAGAGGAATGGCCCAAGCATGCCCGGTCGGTTCTGGTCCTGGCCTTGGGGCACCCCCGTCAGAAACCAAACCTGGACTGGTGGGACGGTAAAGGAACCGCGGGCAACCGGGTGCTGATGTCAGTTGCCAAGCACCTAAAAGAATGGTTCGCGGAAAAACTGGGACAGCCGGCCCACCCCCTGCCCTACCATGTTGAAAAAGGGGGTGTGTTCCTAAAAGACGCCGCCGTCCTGGCAGGTTTGGGCATCATCGGCAAAAACAACCTTCTGGTGACGCCGGAGTTTGGCCCCAGGGTGCGTTTGAGGGCCATGTTTCTGGAGTGGCGTCTTGTCCCCACCGGCCCCATAGATTGGTTCGACCCCTGCGAGGAATGTTCCGCGCCCTGCCGGCAAGCGTGCCCTCAAAAGGCCTATGCCAGCGGGTCTTACGACAGAGGCCGCTGCATGGTGCAGATGGAGATTGACCGCAACAATCCCCTACCGGGTGATTCGGACGGCCCGGGCCAGGGTATGGTGCGCTATTGCCGGCAGTGTGAATTGGCCTGTCCCGTCGGCGCCTGGTCCCTAAACGGTTAGCCTCCTTCGGCGCAGATGGGTTGGTCCCCTGGCACACCAGCGGTGGCAACAGCAGACCGATGGGAATAGTAGACCGGGAGCGAGAGCTGAACACGGAACCTCGCGCCGCGCAGGGACTGGTGGATTTCACCGAAGCGCCGGCGTGGAGACCGACCTGTGCGTTTCGGGCGGGTCATCCGGTGAGGCATGCGTTGGCCCGTCCTCGGCGGCCCGCCCACCGGCCGCAACCCCTTCCCGAAGCGACATCGCTGGCGCTTTCATCTCTTATCAATTTAGCCATCCGGGTCCGGAGGCCCCAGCCTTGGTTGCACCTGGTGGGGCTCAGGCGCAGTGATCGCCAAGTGCCTTTCGTGAGTAGGACAATCAAGTGCTAGCCATTTTGTTTTCGAACCCATACGAGATCCAGTCATGGCAAATTATTAATAAAAGGTGAAGAGAGGCCCTTAACGTGGGGCTCATTTCTCACGCCTATCGGTTGAATCGGTATCCCGGGAGTGCCCCTAAATACATCCCTTGACGGTGTCCCCGAGGCTCTGACGCAAAAGCGTCCAACGCAGACGCGAACCTTTTCGATACCTTGCCAGCGCGCTTGAAGATGCCAGAGAGAGGTCGTTTCTTGTAAGCACCGCGGCTTCGTTCGCCTTTGATTCGCTCACCACCGAAGTCGAATCGATCAACCTCCATCGCGCCTTTTAAAGGCGATTGTGATTCACAAAATTCTGCCATCGGGTCAGAATTAAGGCCCCGTATCGGTTGACGGTGTTTCAATTCAGATTGCCAATGAGGCTATCGTTTGCGCGTCCAGATCGTGAGCAAATAGCGAGATTTAGCGCCGAAACTGAGCTTCTTTGATTTCTGGACGCACGACGAATGTTTTTTAATGGCTATGGCTGGGGTTGAGCCTAGTTTCGGTAGGCTGTCCTGTTCAAGAACCAGGGGGAATCGCTTTGGGATGATCAATTAACCCCCCCAAGGCTTTCCCATTTCAGCCTGACAATGGTTTTTTGCCCACCGCATGCCTGCTTTTCCGAGCACACCTGCCAGCAGACCCAACGGATGGTGAGGGAGCTTGTGGGTCTGGTTTAATACGTTATGAAAAAAAGCAACGACATGCGCACGTCTTTTACGTATTGGAGACCATCATGTAAGGAGTTTTCAGCTCAGACGACAGAGGGACATTCGATCCAATGTTCTAAAACAATTCCATCACGATATCCAAGGAGAGATCCATGTTAGCATCAAAGACAGCTATCGTAACGGGCTCAACAAGCGGGATCGGCACAGGGATCGCCAGTGCCCTGGCCCAAGCAGGATGCAATATCGTCATCAACGGATTTGGGAAGCAGGATGAGATCGAAAGCGTCCGATCGGGGCTTGAGAGGAAATTTGGCATCAGCGCCCGATTTGACGGCTCGGATATGACCAAACCCGACGAGATCGAGAAAATGATTCTGGATGCGGAAAAGTCATTCGGCCGTGTTGATATCATCGTCAACAATGCCGGCATTCAACATGTGGCGCCGGTGGATCAATTTCCCGTGGAGAAATGGGAGGCCATTCTGGCCATAAATTTGACCGCGGCCTTTCATATGATCCGCATCGCTACGCCGGTGATGAAAAAAAACGGCTGGGGCCGCATCGTCAACATCGCCTCGGCGCATGCCCTGGTGGCCTCGCCCTTCAAATCCGCCTATGTGGCCGCCAAACATGGCCTGGCCGGGCTGACCAAAACCGTGGCCCTGGAACTGGCGGAGCAAAACATAACCTGCAACGCGGTATGCCCGGGATATGTCAAAACACCGCTTGTTGATGGACAGATTGCCAGCCAGGCCAAAGAAAGAGGAATCACTGAAGAGGAAGTCGTTCGCAATGTTCTACTGGGTGCGCAACCCACCAAGAAATTCACCACCGTGGAAGATCTGGGGGCGCTGGTGGTCTTTTTGTGCAGTGAGCCGGCGAGCAATATTACAGGCGCAATTATACCAGCAGATGGGGGTTGGACCGCACACTAATGGATATTTTTTTTAGAGGAAGATAACCATGAAAATTGAGCAAATTCTGCGCAAGTCGGCCATGCCGGTGGCAAGCCCCAGCTACCCGCGAGGCCCTTATCGCTTTGTGGATCGCGAGTATTTGATTGTCGTTTATGAATCTGAACCTGATGCCATCCGGGAGGCCCTGCCGGAACCCTTGGAGCCGGACGGGAGCAACCAGGTGCTCTACGAGTTCATCAAGATGCCCGACAGTTCGGGGTTCGGCGATTACACGGAAAGCGGCGTCGTCATCCCCGCCCGGTTTAAAGGAGAGGCCGTCAATTTCACCGCCCAGATGTATTTGGATTGCCATCCACCGATTGCCGGCGGCCGTGAAATCTGGGGTTTT
>JASFFM010000118.1:0-10545 GCA_050124295.1 Desulfobacterales bacterium
CATCGGTCGGACGGTGGGGTTGATGCAAAAGCGCTTCGCCTGTAATCCGGCGGATCTGTATGCCGGTATCGGACCGTCACTGGGGCCTTGCTGTGCGGAGTTCGTGCATTACCGTCAGGAGATTCCCGAAGCCCTTTGGGCCTATCGGGTGTCGAATTGCCATTTTGATTTTTGGGCCCTGAGCCGCGATCAATTGTTGCGGGCTGGACTTCAACCGGAACACATCGAAACCGGAAGGCTATGCACCCGCTGTCGACACGACCTTTTTTTCTCCTATCGCGCCGCGCACCGGACCGGTCGTATGGCGGCCATCATCGGTATGACCCCGGCCTCCGACGCCGACCAGGAATTTAGGAGGGCACAATGATACAGGAAAAAGCCGAAGTGATGGCCAACACCACCGTGGCCCCGGGGTATTATGTCATGACCCTTCGCTGTGGCGCGCCCTTTGGCGATTCCCAGCCCGGACAGTTTGTCATGCTTTCCGTCGGCCAGGGGGCGGCACCACTGCTGCGCCGGCCTTTCTCAATCCATCGCCTGGTTCTGGAAGAAGCCGGAACGGTGGCCTTGACGGTCCTTTACAAAGTCGTGGGCGAAGGCACGGGCCATATGGCCGGCCTGGTGGCAGGGGCAATAGTGGACATCCTTGGCCCGCTGGGCAAAGGGTTCGTGATCCGTGACAACTATCGACGTGTCTTTTTGGCCGCCGGCGGCATTGGGGTTGCCCCGATGGTTTTTCTGCTGGAGACCCTTCACCGGCAACCGCAAAAAATCCAGTGTGACGTTTTTCTGGGCGGGCGCACCCATGGGGATCTGCTCTGCCGTGAAACCCTCGAGCGGCTGGCGCACCGAACGGTCTATACGACGGATGACGGCAGTGAGGGCGCCCAGTGTTTTCTTACCACTCCGCTGGAAGAAGCCGTGCAGCAGCGCCCCCCGGATGCCATTATGGCCTGCGGTCCTAAGGACATGCTGATTTGCACGGCCGGCATCGCCGAACGGATGCGGGTTCCCTGCCAGTTGTCCATTGAATCCGCCATGGCCTGCGGCATGGGCGCCTGCCTGGGATGTGCCGTTGCAGCGGCTGATGAACAAGGTCGCTATCACCACGTATGCAAGGATGGACCGGTTTTTGACGCGCTTCGTGTGCGGCTCTGAGGGGCGCCACGGGGCTTGGCTTTTTCGTTGACTTCGCCCAGGGGCTATGTTAGATCGTCTTGACTCAAACGGGGCGCAAACCGTCCCGGTTTCGGTCGGAACCTCAGATTTTATCCATGAAAAGAGAAACCCGGCGCGCGATCAAAGAGCTCGCCTATTACAGCAGCTTGGGGCTGCAGATCGCCATCTCGATTTTTATCGGACTGTTTCTGGGGGTCTATCTCGATCGACGTTTTGACAGCGCACCTTGGCTGACCCTGATCGGTCTGGGGATGGGGATCGTGGCTGGGTATCGCAACATAGGACTCGCGATCAAAAAAAGCCGCAAATTCTGAACGTCATCACGGCAACGGATAAGGACGAACAGGATCAACTTGGACATCCAGAAGCGAATACTCCATTTTATCACGCGCGCCAACTGGATTATTTTTGCGGCGGCCCTCTTTATTGGCTTAGCAGCCTTTGGACTTGATTTTACGCTGGGGATACTCGCGGGTGGCTTGATCGTGACCATCAATTTTCACCTCCTGGCACGTACCCTCAATAAGTCGTTGACCCCTCCTCACCTCGTCTCCCACAATGTGATCATTGCCAAATATTACGTCCGCTTCATCGCCAGCGGCGTTATCATATTTTTCCTGATCTCCGGCCACTACGTCGACCCGCTGGGCTTGTTTGTCGGGTTGTCGGTTGTGGTTGCCAGTATTGTCGTCGCGACCGTGCGCGAGTTGAAAAATCTCATTTTCAAGGAGGCGTTTTAAGGATGGAACATCCGTGGCTGTTTCTAGTCAAATTTTGCGAGATGCTTGGTCCGGGCCCCGCCCATTTTGCCCATGAAAATCCCCACATCCTCTATGCCTGGCTGGTGATGTTGTTTTTAATCGTCGTCGGATTTATGGGGGCCAAAAGCATCAAGATGATCCCCGGAAAAGCCCAGAACTTTTTTGAAGTGGTGATCAACGGTATCGAAGACTTCATGGTCGATGTCGCCGGTGACGAAGGCCGCTGGTTTTTCCCGCTGGTGGCGACGATTTTCATCTATATCTTTATCGGCAACCTGGCCGGCATGGTGCCCACCTGCTTCCCCCCCACGGCCAATATCAACACAACCCTGGGATGTGCCCTGGTGGTTTTCTTTTTCACCCACTATATCGGTCTCAAGTACCACGGCGTGAAATATTACAAGCATTTCATGGGACCGGTCTGGTGGATGGTACCGATTATCCTCCCGATCGAGCTGATCGGGCATATGGCACGCGTGCTGTCGCTGACCTTCCGTCTATTCGGGAACATGATGGGTCATGAGCTGGTGCTTACGATTCTCTTTTTGTTGGCCGGTGCGTATTTTGCGCCCCTGCCAATCATGACCTTGGGGGTCTTTGTCGCCCTTGTGCAAGCCTTCGTGTTCTTTCTGCTTTCGATCATGTATTTTGCGGGTGCGATGGAACACGCCCACTGAAGCGCGCCACCTTCGATGTTTAAAAAAAAAGATCATTCAGCCTGTTTATATGCCATTAATGGGGCATTGGAAGAAGCCATATTAACTTATTAACAAGGAGGAAGTGTAAGAATGGAAGCTGAAGCTCTGAAGTTTTTTATCGCTTGTGTAACGGCAGCTGGGTTTGGAATCGCCATCGCGGCTTTCGGTTGCGGCATCGGACAGGGCATCGGTCTTAAATCGGCCGTTGAGGGCATTGCCCGCAATCCGGAGTCTTCCGGTAAGGTTACCGTTACGATGCTGATCGGCCTCGCCATGATCGAGTCCCTTTGTATTTACGCATTGGTTATCTCGCTGATTTTGATCTACGCCACACCGATGGCGGGGATTGTGGAAGGCCTGCTGAAGTAAAACGGAACATGAATGATGAAAAAAGCCCGGCTTTCGGCCGGGCTTTTTTTATGGCCAGGCCGCATCGTTTCTTTACGGTTTGGCTTCCGCCAGTGCACGTTGAAGATAATGGGCGGTATGGGAGTCGGCCTGGTCCAGAAACGCTTCCGGGGAACCACTGCCCACGATCCGCCCGCCGGCATCGCCTCCCTCAGGTCCTAAATCAATGATATGATCGGCCGTTTTTACGACATCCATGTTGTGCTCGATGACGATGACCGTATTGCCGGCATCGACAAGTCGATGGAGAACATCCAGCAGGTTGCGGATATCCTCAAAGTGCAAACCCGTTGTCGGCTCATCCAGGATATACAAGGTGCGGCCCGTATCCCTGCGGCTGAGCTCCTTGGCCAGCTTGATACGCTGGGCTTCGCCCCCCGAGAGGGTAAGCGCGGACTGACCCAGACGAATATAGCCCAGGCCAACATCGATCAACGTCTCCAGGGGGCGGCGGATCGTCACCATGCGATGGAAAAAGCGATGGGCCTGATTGACGGTCATGTCGAGGATGTCCACGATGGTTTTGCCGCGGTATTTTATTTCTAATGTTTCCCGATTATAACGCCGTCCACCGCAGGCCTCGCAAGTGACGTAAATATCCGGCAGAAAATGCATCTCTATTTTGATAAGGCCGTCCCCGCGGCAAGCCTCGCAGCGACCGCCTTTAATATTGAAGCTGAAGCGACCGGGCTTGTATCCCCGGGCACGGGCTTCAGGTGTGCGGGCGAAGCGCTCCCGGATCAGAGAAAAAAGGCCCGAATACGTCCCCGGATTGGAGCGCGGTGTTTTTCCGATCGGGGATTGGTCGATATGTACGATTTTGTCCAGATGACGCGCGCCCTCAAGACCTTCATGACGGCCGGAGACGACACCGGTCCGATAGAGCCTCTGGCGCAAAGCCGGGTAGAGCGTTTCCAGAATCAAGGTTGACTTCCCGGAACCGGAAACCCCGGTAATACAGATGAAACTTCCCAGGGGAAATTGAACATCGATATGCTGAAGGTTGTTCTGGGAGGCACCGCTGAGGACCAGGGTATGGCCGTTTCCCGGGCGGCGCGCGGCAGGGCAGGGAATTTGTTTGCGTCCCGTGAGATAGTCGGCGGTTAAGGAATGCCTGGCTTTCCCCAGATTTGAGGGATCGCCGCTGTAGACCACGGCACCCCCTTCGAGGCCGGCGCCGGGCCCCATATCGACCACATGGTCGGCGGCCAGGATCGTCTCGGCATCATGCTCCACGACCAGGACCGTATTGCCCAAATCCCGCATGGTTTTCAGGGATTCCAAGAGGCGTCGGTTATCGCGGGGATGAAGACCGATACTCGGCTCGTCGAGGACGTAAAGAACGCCGGTCAGTTTGGCGCCGATTTGAGTCGCAAGCCTTATACGCTGACTTTCACCACCGGAAAGGGTGCTGGCGCGACGGTCAAGGGACAGATAGGGCAGGCCCACGTCAACGATGAATTGCAGGCGCTGCTCAATTTCGCCAAGGATTTTCCGGGCGATGGTCTGTTCCTGTCCGCTGAGGGTGAGGCGCTTTACAAAGGACAGGGCCTCGGTGGCGCTCAGAGAAGCAAAACCGGCAATGGATATTTCTCCGATGCGCACGGCACTGGCATGGGGATTTAAACGCGATCCGTTGCAATCCGGGCAAGCTTGATGGCGCATGTAGGGGCGAATGTCATTGCGCTCAGCGGTTGATGAGGCTTCGCGATAGCGGCGCGTGAGATAGGGGATAACGCCCTCGAATGTCTTGCGATAGCTGTGGCGACGGTCTTTTTCGAAGAAGAAAGCGATTTTCTCTTCGCCAGAACCTTCCAGAATGATTTGCTGCAGCCGTTGCGGAAGATCTTCATAGGGGGTGAAGATATCGCTGCCGAAATGGGCGGTAAGGGCTTCTAAAAATTCATTGAAATGAACGGAATGACGGTGAGACCAGGGGGCCACGGCGCCTTCCCTCAAGGAAAGCTTGCGGTCGGGCACAATCCGTGCGGGGTCAAAGGCCGTTTGCACGCCAAGGCCGTCGCAGGTGCGACAGGCCCCTTGGGGGGAGTTAAACGAGAAACTCGCCGGCGTGAAGGCCGGCTGGCCGATATGGCAGAGCGGACAAAGTGCTTCTTCACTGAAACGGTGGCGGGCGCCGTTCATCTCTTCGATCAGGATAGAACCCTCGGCCAGGGATAGGGCCAGCTCCAGTGAATCGGCCAGGCGATTTCGAAGCTTGGGCCGCACGATGAGGCGATCAATGACGACCTCGATGACCGGGGATGGGCCCTCCCCGGCGGCGGGGAGATCGCTAATCTCATGGATGCGGCCATCCACGCGGAGGCGCGCAAACCCTTCCCGCCGCAATTTGCGGACGCTGTGTTCGAATGAGCGGGAGGGCTGCGGGGGGAGCGGTGCAAAGATGATCAAGCGGGTGCCTTGCGGCAGCTTTAGGATCCGGTCGATGAACTGGTCTATGGTCTCGGATTGGATGGGGTGACCGCATTGGTGGCAATGGGGGCGGCCCACGCGGGCAAACAGCAGGCGCAGGTAGTCATAGATCTCCGTTATCGTACCGACGGTGGAGCGCGGATTATGGCCGGCCGGTTTCTGTTCAATCGCTATGGCGGGCGATAGACCGTCGATATGCTCGACATCGGGTTTTTCCATCCGTTCCAGAAATTGTCGGGCATAGGTTGATAGCGATTCGACGTAACGACGCTGACCTTCCGCATAAAGGGTATCGAACGCCAGGGTCGATTTGCCGGAGCCGGACAATCCGGTTACGACGATCAGCCTGTCCCGGGGCAATTCCAGATCAATGTTTTTGAGATTGTGATGGCGGGCCCCACGAATCCTAATGAAGCGTGATGTCATGGTGGTATACGTATTCCTTGTGATCCACGAGGTCCAGCGAAAATTTGCCCCCGGCGCGAGCGACCGGCCAAGCGGTCACGTCATCAACGGGGCCCGCGCCCGCTTTACTGGATCCTATCATAAGGATCACCCCTGCCGATATCAAATCAAAAGGAGATGACGGAAAGGCGGTTCATGGCCGCCGGCAGCCGTGGGGGCCGCCCTTCTTGCGGTAAATGAAACCCACGGCATCCCTTGATCGCCTAATCCCCGGCCAATCCACGAGGGGATGGAATGAACCGCTTTGATGGTTAGATCTAAATGAGAATTAGATGAAATTTAGAGAAAAACACAGAAAAACAAAGCGAAACAGAGGTAGCAAAATTGTTCAAAACTGGCCTTCAGATTCGGATACCCTTAGAATTTCTACAAAATATGGCAGCCTAAAAAATGATTGTATTTAAAGCTAGTTGGATGGATATGATTTAGAAATATGTGTAAAAACAATTAGATATATATTGTTCAAAACTCTTCCAGGAAACGCAAAAAACCACACATGATCCGGTTTGACTTTCATCGGCCGTTCCCATAAACAGGGTCCTGTTTTTCTCGCATGACTTTCTCATAACCAAACCTAAATATCCAAAACCGCCTGTTAGCCTTTCCAATTTTATTGGGATTGCGTTAGTAACCTCTTGATTTAACAGTCGGTGTGCCTTGTGAATGGGACTGCAACAGAAGATCCTATGAGTACGATCTGGAACCAAGTCAAAGCGACCATCCAAAAAAAAATTCCCGCTCATAGCTTCCGCATGTGGATTGAGCCCATTTTGGTTCAGGAAACCGGCAAGGGCATTTTGACCTTGACCTGTCCGAATATATTTTCTTGCCGCCGCGTGCAGGAAAATTATAGCGCTCTTATCGAGCAGGAAATAAAGAAGCACGGCGGAAAGTTGGGGCAATTTGCCGTTGGCAACGCGCCTGCGCCCGGATGCGACAAGGATGCGCTTTGCTATGAAAAGCAGATGACGTTTCCAGAGCTAACTTTCAGGCCGACCGTGGGGCGCCTGTTGCACAAGGATTTTACATTCGACCAGTTTGTCGTCGGACGGAACAATGATTTTGCCTATTCGGCCTCCCTGGCCATGGCCTCCCGGCGTCAGTCCGACCAAAGCTGTCTGTACCTCATGTCCAAGACCGGTTTAGGGAAAAGCCATTTGGCCCAGGCGATCGGTCATCACATCATTGAAGAATACCCCAATGAGCGCGTTTATTACGTTACGGCGGAGGATTTCAGCACTGAAATGGTCTCCTCATTCCGCAACGACTGTTTCGATCAATTCAAAGGCAAATACCGCCGTCAGTGCGATGTTCTGCTCTTAGAAGATGTACACTGTCTGGGTGGCAAGGAACGCACCCAGCGAGAGCTGGCGTCCACCCTGGATTCGCTCTTCGATGCCGGCAAGAAGATCATATTTTCAAGCTGCTACCGGCCTTCAGATATCCCCCGCCTGGATGAAAAATTATGCTCTCGTTTTTCCTACGGTCTGGTCTCAACGATCGATCCTCCGGATTTCCAAACGCGTGTCCGGATTTTGGAAAAAAAGGCCAAGAGCAGGGGGCTGCGCATACCCCGTGAGGTAACGCACTATCTGGCCGGAGAGTTAACGGAAGATATCCGCCAATTGGAAAGCGGCATCATGCAGGTGGCGGCCAAATCCTCGCTGCTGGGCATGCCCATCGACAATCAGCTGGCGGCAAGTGTGATCCGCAATATTATCCGCTCCCGCAAGGCGATTACGGTCGAGGTCATCAAAAAAATGGTCTGCCGGCATTACAGCGTGTCCCCCAAGGACTTGATTTCACGATCTCGCAAACAGGCGATCGTCAGGCCTCGGCAAATGGCCATCTTTCTTTCCCGACGTTACACGGATGCTCCCCTGCAGGCCATTGGAAAGGCCTTCAACCGATATCATGCCACCGCACTGCATTCGATCAACGCCATTGAAAAAGGGATTCGCAAAAGCAGCGCACTTCGCAAACAGGTGGATTATCTGACGGCCAAACTGGATCGCGGCGATTTTTAAATCCTGGGCCGCTGGAATTCCCTTGGCCGAGATCGACCGGTGGGCATGTAGACGGCAAGCCTCTTTCACCCTCCCCCAAAGCATGTTGTGGACCGAATGGCTTCTCGAGGCACGACATCGCGCATGCGCATGATCAAATTGTGGGCCCCCTCGCACGGCCGCCCGAGAAGCATTCGGCGGGCGACAGATGGGCAATCAGATTGCGCCTGGCAGGAAAACACCCCTGGCCCGAGCATCTTATGAAAATCGTTATGCCCATTTGTTCGGATGCATCGGTTCCGTGTCTTAAGGCAGGGTTATGGCCAATGCGTCCGGCAACCCTTGGTGCACGGCGAATTTCAGACCAAGCAGATCATTTTTTCACCCGGCGGACAAGCCCGAGACATCCCTTTCCGGCATGATCAGGCGCTTGCGGCCGCTTGCCTACCGCGGCGCGCCTGAATGGTTTGTCCAAGGAGGCCTCAAATTCGTGCCATATCCGGGCTCAGGGTTGGGCTTCCATAGGGTTCAGGCCTTGAGGGGCGCAAGGGTCCGCGGAAAAAAATGTACTACCATTGGCTACATCGTGCCCATCGGGGGGAGGGGACGCCATCGGGCCAGGCTGCCCCTCAAGGGCTGCCGCTTGCACGCGCTAAGGGAGCCCCTTTTTAACCGCCGCGCATTGGCTTGGGCGCTTTTCTGGGGGACGGAGGAGAAGTATCGCCGGCAGGCCACAAGTCACGCCGGCGCAGAGAGGATCGGGGGATGGCCGCTCTGGCAGCGGTGGCCGTTTGGCACGGTCTTGCAAGTCAAATGTGCTTTCGCGACCAACGTATGCGCATCGCAATCAAGCCGGGGGGATCAATTTTCAAAGGCCAAACAGAGGCGCCCACGATGGCAAAGGATCCCCCGCATCCGTTCTCCAGCCCGGTCGCCGAAGAACTCTCCCGATGGGCGGGGCATCGTTGCCCATGGGCGACAGCGCTTATTGCATTTTCAGAACATACCCGTCCGAAGAAATGAGGTCTTCCAGAAGTTCCATGCGGGAATGATGATCCTTCTCGATGGCGCAGCGCAGACTCAGGGAGCAACACTTTTGACAGATTGGGTTTTCCGCCGCAAAGCGTCCATAACATCCCAGATACTGATCAAGTTTCTTTCCTTCTAAGCCTTCGATCTTCATCCGGTTCCCTTCAGGGCAAGCAATGCCAGCATTTCGTCATGGATTCGGCCGTTCGAGGCCAGGATGGATTTCATTTCGTGCGTAAAGGGCTGTTTTTCAAAATCGGTTACCGCCCCCCCGGCCTCGGTCACAATCAGCTGGCCGGCGGCGACATCCCAGGGATAAAGCCGTTCTTCCCAGAAGGCTTCAAACCGGCCCGCCGCAACGTAGCAAAGATCCAGGGCGGCCGACCCCAGGCGCCGGATCCCCTGCGAGGCCTCCAGGCAACTTCGCAGTCGCTCGAGAACAGGAAGCATGATGTCATCAACTTCATAAGCAAAGCCTGTTACCAGCAGGCTGTCTTTGATGCGGTCAACCTCCGATACGGACAGGCGGCGCCCGTTGAGGAACGCTCCCTGTCCCCTGACGGCGGAGAAAAGCTCATTCGTAAACGGGCTCAACACGATGCCGATAAGCGGTTGGCCGCTTTCCATCAGGGCAATCGAGACACAGCAGGTTGTCAGCCCATGGGCAAAATTGGTCGTTCCATCCAAAGGGTCGATAATCCATTGGTACGCATCGGATCCTTCGATCACCCCTTTTTCTTCCGATAAGATGGCATGATTGGGGCAACAGGCCTGAAGGGTATCGATGATGCGTTTTTCAGCGCCCAGGTCTGCTTCGGTAACGAGGTCGATGTCACCCTTGTGCGCGATACGACGGGTGCGCGCCAGCCGGCTTTTGATAAAGCCGCCTCCGCGGTAGGCGGCCGCCAAGGCCACCGCCTTCAGGTTGTGTAAATCCCTCATAAGGTTATAACTTTATAACAAAAAACGATTGCTTGTCAAACCAAAAGCCGGTTGTTGCGATCATCTCGACAGCGAGGGTGGGACCTGCCAAGTTGGTCTTCCCGGTGGCTTTAGCATCATTTGGCCCGTAGCGAAATAATGATCCAGGGTATCGATCAGGGGGCTTAGGGTTTCTGTATCCCGTGCGCAAATCGGAATGCCGTTGAGGATATTGCTGCGTCTGGTCAGTTCCTCAGGTGTGAGGCGGTCCTGTTTGTTCAATACGCGCAAGAGGGCGATGTGCTCGAGCTTGAGATCTCCAAGAATGCGCTCTACCGATTGGACTTGGTTTTCAAATTGCGCATGGCTGATATCGATCACGTGCAGCAGCAGGTCAGCATTTTCAAGCTCTTCCAAGGTGGCGCGAAAAGCGGTCATCAGTTCCTGGGGCAGGTCCCGAATAAAGCCCACCGTATCGGTGATGATAATTTCCTTGTCGCGGGGGAACTTCATGCGTCGGCTGGCCGGATCGAGCGTGGCGAACAGTCGGTTTTCCGCCCTGACGCGGCTTTTGGTCAAGTTGTTGAGAAGGGTCGACTTTCCGGCATTGGTATACCCGATGATCGATACCACGGGCAGATCACG
>JASFFM010000119.1:0-10517 GCA_050124295.1 Desulfobacterales bacterium
ACGCCCCCAACGGCGCCCTGTGCGCCAATTTCAATACCGTTTTTTTTCGGACGGTCAACGGCCAGCCGCAATCGGCCGAAGCGCAAACCCCCCTTCTGCCCATGGTCCGAAGCCGTATCCGCCGCTCGGGATTGACCTCGGGACGGATCGTGCTCTCCCGTCAGGGGAATGAGGCCGTGCGCTACGCCGGCCATCTGTTCCGCTATTTTCTGGAGCAGGAGGGGATCACCACGCGGGGTGAAATTCGCCTGGGGGTACTGAACATTACGGATGCCGATCTTCTCTATCGTCACCGATCCCCTTACGACCTGCGGCAGGTCATCCGGCGCCTGCTGGAGTTTTCCAACAATTTTACGGCCAATCAACTGCTGCTGGCCATGGGGGCCCACCGCTACGGACCGCCGGCGACGCTCGAAAAGGGACGACGCGCCCTCAACGCCTATGCCCGGGATGAACTGGGCCTGAAGACAGGGGTCTTCGTGGAAGGCTCGGGGATATCCCGGCTCAACCGGCTGTCCGTGCGCGACATGGACACGGTCCTGCGTCGGTTCGCCCCCCATGCCGACCTGATGTCCCGGGAAGGCCGCGAGTACTACAAGACCGGAACGCTGAAAGGGATCCGCACGCGGGCGGGCTACATCGAAGTGCGACCCGGGGTGCGCTTCCGGTTCTCGCTCTTTCGCAACCAGAGGGGCCGAACCACCGGTCCCGTGATGCGCCAGATCCACCATTACCTTTCGGTAAATCAGTAAACTTGCTTGGTCAGAAGGAAAACGCTCAGGTTGTTTCCCGGCAGGGGGCGACGATGGGTGGGGGGCCTTATTCGGTGCGCCCCTGGTCACGCGCCGGGCACTGGTGGGGCAAGCTTGGCGGTCGGTTTGGAGACTTGGTGGGTCTGAATTCGACCCTGGCGGCGAGCGCGGGTCTAGACGGTTTCCCGGACCAGATGATTGCTTGCGATGTGGGCGTAGGCACTGTGGTTGTGAATGGACTCGAAATTCTCCGCGCCCACCGAGAACCAGGTAATATTTTCGTCCTGCTGCAGCAGGGCGGCGATGTCGCGCACAATGTCTTCCACGAATTTGGGGTTCAGGTAGGCGGTCTCGGTGACCGATTTCTCGTCCACCCGCTTCAGCACGCTGTACACCTCGGAGGAGGCTGTGGATTCCACAACCCCGATCATGTCTTCGATCCAGATAAACTTCTTGAAGCGGACTTTCAGCGACACCTCGCCGCGCTGATTATGGGCACCGCATTCGCTGATCTCCTTCGAACAGGGGCAGACGGATGAAATCGGCACCACCACTTCGGACACCAGGTCGATTTTACCGTCCGGGCCGCTGGAACCACGGATGGTGCAGGCATAATCCATGAGGCCGGAGGCCAGGCTCACCGGGGCTGTTTTCTCGATGAAGTAGGGAAAGGCGATCTCGATATGGGCCGAGGCCGCATTGAGGTGGGTTTTCATCTCCACCAGGATGTCGGATATCTTTTTCAGCGACAGCTCCAGGCGGTACTGATTCAGAATTTCGACAAACCGGCTCATGTGGGTGCCCTTGTTGCGATGGGGCAAATCCACATACATATTGATCGTCGCCACAGTATGCTGGTAGCCGTTGCTGCGATCGAGCACCTTGATGGGGTAGCGCAGATTCTTGATGCCGACTTTATCGATGGGGATATTCCGATAATCGGGTTCATTCTGAACGTCTCGCATACCTCTCCCCTGTCACCGTTGGATACCGAAACCATACCCCCCACGGAATCCTGAGAGAGCCGGAAAGCGTCGTGGCAGAATTTCCATGGTAGGTCTGCTCATATCCGATTCAGGCCCTCGATTCAACCTCTTTATCGCGCCCCCCCCTTCGGCCAGGAAACACCAGGCGCCTGGCGGCCGGGAGGTCTTAGTGGGGCTGGTCATCCGGTGGGAGGTGATGCAGGGCGTGAAACACGTTGCCCTTGATGTTCGGATTGCGACGGTAGAGCTGCAGCAAGAGTTCCTTGATCTCCTGGCGCTTGGTGCGCCGGGCACTGGGACAGGGATTGCGGAAGACCGCCAGCCCCTTTTCGCGCACAAAGCGACGCACAAGATCTTCTTCGACAAACGCCAGGGGGCGGATGACGGTCACCCGTCCCGCAAAAACAGGCTGGGCCGGGCGCATGGTGTTTATCGCCCCTGCGTAGCAGATATTCAGAAAGAAGGTTTCGATGATATCGTCCTTGTTGTGTCCCAGGGCGATTTTGCGGCACCCCGTTTCACGGGCGATATCGAAGAGCTGTTTGCGGCGCAGGCGGGCACAGAGGAAACAGGGATTTTCACGGTTCGTGCGGTCATGGGCCAGCCGCCCGGCAGCGGTGTTGACGACCCGCAGTGTGAGACCCAAATCGCGGCACCGGGCCCGAAGATGGTCGGCGCATCCGCTCTCGAAACCGGGATCGATGTGGACGGGGTAGAGATCGTAGCCCACGGGTGAGCGGCCTTGGCGCTCAACCAGGGACCACAAAAGGGCGGCGCTGTCCTTGCCGCCGGAAACACCGACCAGGATGCGGTCGCCCTCATCCAGCATGCGGTATTCTACGAGCGCGCGGCCCACCTGCCGGTTCAGAACCCGATATGTGCCGGTAAACTTGGGCACGAAGGCATATCAGAGGGGGTCAATCGTCGGCCGTGTTGGGCACGAAAGCCACGCGGCCGGCCGCCACTTCCCTCAGAGAGACAACGACATCTTCGTTTTTGGGGGCGCTCACCAGGTATTCGGAACCCTCGCGAATCTGGCGCACGCGTCGGGCCACCAGGTTGACCAGCATGAATCGGTTGGGCACGCGCCGGAGACAATCTTCGATGGTTATTCTTGCCACGGGTCTACCTCCTGACAGAAGCTGTCGTTTGAGTGGGGGAGCGGTTTAGAGTATTTCGACCAATTCGTAAACGCGTTTGCCGCCGGGGGCCTGCACGGTAATCTCGTCATCCGGGCGCTTGCCGATAATGGCCCGGCCCAGGGGCGAGGACACCGATATGCGCCCCTCATCGATGTCGGATTCATCCGGCCCCACGAGCTGGTATTCAACATCTTCACCGGTTTCGATGTTTTCCAGCAACACCCGCGAGCCGAACACCACGCGGTCCTTGGGAAGCTTCTCCGGTTCGATGATATCGGCATTGCCAAGTTTGAACTCCAGATCGGCAAGGCGAGCGTTGATAAATTGCTGGCGATCCTTGGCGGCCGAATATTCGGCATTCTCAGAAAGATCGCCGTGGGCCCGGGCTTCCTCGATGGCGAGAATGTTCTCGGGGCGATCGACCTTCTTGATGCGCTCCAGTTCCGCCTTGAGCGCTTCGTAACCGTTTCGGGTGATGGGTATGCGTTCCAATCTTACTCCTTTGACCGCAATGGTTCTATAGCCTCGGGGGCCTGCCGGAAAAGATCCGCCAGGTCGCTGTCATTTGATCGGTTTGTCACGAAGATGCTCCGGGATCTCCGTTACCTCCGTCGCTGCTGGCCATGTTGGGGTGGTTTATTTAAGATATCCGAGTGTGGATGTACCTGCCACGACTTTGTCACCGACCGTCACCGCCGTCTCGGTCTCCGGCGGCAGATATACGTCCAGCCGGGAACCGAAACAGATCATACCGAAACGTTCGCCGCGCAGGAGGGTCGCCCCCACCTGGACACCGCAAACGATGCGCCGGGCAACGAGCCCGGCGATTTGGACGACAACCAATCGCTGCCCCCCGGCGCCTTCCAGCGTAAGCGCGTTGTGCTCGTTCTCGCGGGAGGCCTTGTCGAGGTTGGCCGAAAAAAACTTGCCGGGGTGGTAGTTCACATCGGTAATCGTGCCGTCGAAAACCATCCGGTTGACATGAACATTGAAGACGGTCATGAAGATGCTAATTTGCAGGCACTCGCCGTCATAGTAATCGGACGAGGCCACCTTTCGACAAACGATCACCTTGCCGTCGGCCGGCGCCACCACGGCGCCTTCATCGGCGGGAATGACCCGATCGGGATCGCGGAAAAAGGCGCAGATGCAAAGGGTGGCCACCAGACCGGCCAGGGCCGGCCACTGCATCCCCAGCAGGGCGAAAACAGCCGTGATAAAGCTGGCCGCACCAATGAATGGGAGGCCCGGGCGGGCGATGGGAAATGCCGTCTGGCTGGGCGGTTCGGCCCATACGTATCGACTCATGAATCCATTCCTGAAACCGACGCCAGGATGATACGGCGCATACCTGATTCCAAAAATTTTTATTTTTATCAACCGGTTTGCTGCTTGTCAACCATCAAAAACGTATCCACGGTCGTGCTGATCGCGGCGGCGATGCAGGGCCGTCCCCTCCAGGCGTTATGATTATCTCGCGCGCCTCGCATGCCAGGCGCCGCAATGATCGCGGGGCGTCCTCCGCGCTTCGATCGGGATCGCTTAGCGGGTATTGGGCCGCCCCTCTTCGACGTAGGACTTGCGGATATAATGAGGCGCCAGGCTGGCGCGCTCATCCTGCCGGTCTGCCAGTCGTTGGCGGGCCAGAAAGGCCACGGTGGAGGCCCGGATGATGTTCTGGAAAGGCAGGGCCATCCGCATTTGAGGGCCCAGGCGCGCGCGCAGACGATCGCCGTAAGTGACCGCCCCATCACCGACCAGCACGCAGGCGCCCTCCACACCTTCCAGCGCCTCTTCCGGCGGCAGGGCCCGCTCGGGCCGCTGCCTTTGAAGGTCTCGGTCATTAAAAATGAAGCGGGCCGTATAGACTTCCTTGCGGCGGGCATCCAACATGGGGACAACCAGCGCCTCGGCAGGATAAACCTGCCAGGCCAAGGCCTCCAGGCTGGAGACCCCCACCAGCGGTCGATCGCCAGCTTCGGCCAGCCCCTTGGCCGCGCTGATACCGATGCGCAGCCCGGTGAAGCTGCCCGGGCCGCGCGTGACGGCATAGCCGTCGACCCTGGCCAATTCCCCGATGGACATGGCAACCACCCGGTCCACCATGGCCATGAGATGCCGGGAATGGGTTTGGCCGCTCACGTCGTTGATTTCGGCCAGCACAGCATGGTCGTCCAGAACGGCCACGCTGCAACTCCGACTGGCGCTGTCGATCGCAAGAATCACCATGATATCATGCGTTTGATTTACGTCGGGCGGTGGTTTTGGATTTGCGGGCCGGCGTTTTCTTGCGGGCGGCGGCCGGCTTAGGCCGGGCTTTGGGGGCTGGCGCCAGGGCAATCTCCAGGACTTGGTCCATATGCCGCACCATAACGAATTTGAGTTTCCGTTTCACGTTGGCCGGAATCTCAATCAGGTCTTTGCGATTTTTTTCGGGGATAACCATGGTATATACTTTCCCCCGCAAAGCGCCCATGGCCTTTTCCTTCAACCCCCCGATGGGCAGAACGCGCCCGCGCAGGGAAATTTCACCGGTCATGGCCACATCCTTGTTCACGACGCGTTTGGTCAGGACCGAAATCAGGCCCGTGGCCATGGCGATTCCGGCGGAAGGTCCGTCTTTGGGAATCGCCCCGGCGGGCACATGGATGTGGCAGTCGTGATTCTCGAAAATGTTCTCGTCAACCCCCAGACGACCCAGGTTGGCCCGGGCATAGCTCAGGGCGGCGCGGCCAGATTCCTGCATGACTTCGCCCAGCTGGCCCGTCATGATCAACTCCCCCTTGCCGGGCACCAGCGATGTTTCCACATAAAGCACTTCGCCCCCGGTCTGGGTCCAGGCCAAGCCGGTGACCAGCCCCACCTGGCTTTCATCCTTATCCATCTCCGATTGAAAGCTGGGCGGGCCGAGATAGCGGCTGAGGTTCCTCTGGGTGATCACAAAAGGCCCTTTGCGCCCTTCGGCGATCTGACGAGCCACCTTGCGGCAAATGGCGCCGAACTCGCGCTCCAGGTTGCGCAGCCCGGCTTCCAGGGTGTATTCGGATATCATCTGCTGTACGGCACCGTCGCTGAAACGGATGGCGCGGGCCGTCAGCCCGTTGTTTTTGACCTGTCGCGGGATCAGATAATCCACGGCAATTTTGTGTTTCTCCTCCTCCGTGTAGCCGGACAAATGAATGACTTCCATACGATCGAGCAGCGGCGAAGGGATCGTATCGGTCAAATTAGCGGTGAGAATGAACATGACATTCGAGAGGTCAAAGGGCAGGTTCAGATAATGGTCGCTGAAAGCTGAATTCTGCTCCGGATCCAGCGCCTCCAGCAACGCCGATGAGGGGTCACCCCGGAAATCGGAGCCCAGCTTGTCGATCTCGTCCATCATGAAGATGGGGTTGTTGACCTTGCACTGTTTGAGCCCCTGGATGATACGGCCCGGCAAAGCGCCGATATAGGTCCGGCGATGCCCTCTGATTTCGGCCTCATCGTGTATCCCTCCCAGCGAAAGGCGCACGAATTTCCGTTTCATGGCTTTGGCGATCGCCTGTCCCAGGGAGGTCTTGCCCACGCCGGGAGGCCCCACCAGGCAGAGGATCGGCCCTTTCATTTTGGGGTTGAGCTTGCGAACGCTGAGGTATTCCAATATTCGGTCTTTGATCTTGCGCAGACCATGATGCTCACGATCGAGTACCTTACGGGCATAGGCGATATCGAGCATGTCCTTGGTGGCCTTGCGCCAGGGAACCTCGACCATCCAGTCCAGGTAGGTGCGGATGATGGTTGCTTCGGCGGAGTCGGAATGCATCTGCTCCAGCCGTCGGAGTTGTTTGTCGGCCTCTTCCCGGGCCTCCGCGGGCATCTTGGATTTGAGGATTTTTTTCTGGTAATCTTTGATCTCCTGGGCTCGATCGTCCCCTTCTCCCAGTTCGCGGTTGATGGCCCGCATCTGTTCCCGCAAAAAATAATCCCGTTGGTTCTTCGAAATTTCGTCCTTGACCTCGGACTGGATTTTGGCCTGAATGGTGGACAGGTTCATCTCGCGCGACAACAGTTTATTGACCTTTTTAAGCCGCCGCACCGGATCGGACGTTTCCAGAATTTCCTGGGCTTCGTCGATTTTGAGCTTCAGGTTGGAGGCCACCAAATCCGCCAGCTTGCCCGGATTATCGATGCTTTCCAGAATAGCGCTGACATCGTTGGTCAACTCCCCCCGCAGCGCCAGAATCTTTTCGGAATATTCCCGTACATTGCGCATGAGGGCTTCCACTTCAATATTGCCCTCCTCGGGCGCCGTCTCTTCAATGACTTCGATTTTAACCCGGTAGAAACCCTTTTTGCGCGTGTAGCGCGCAATCTTGGCCTTACAAATGCCCTGAACCAGCGTTTTGGCACGACCGTCCGGCAATTTGAGCATTCTTAGGATCCGACCCACCGTACCGATCGTGTAGATGTCGTCCTTACCGGGATTCTCGAAGTTGGGGTCTTTCTGGGTGACCAGCAAAAGATAACCGTCTTCGGACAAAGCCTCTTCCACGGCCCGAATCGATTTCTTTCGCCCCACGAACAGCGGCAAGAGCATGTCCGTGAAGATCACCACATCCCTTACCGGCATCAGCGGCAGAGCCTCCGGTATAATATCTTGGTGGTCTTCTTCGTCGATAATGGTGACCAGGTCGTCTTTGTCCGTCTCAGCCATAGCGTCTCCTTGCATCCGAGCATCGCCTCGAGGTCGCCGCAGACGGTGCGGCGACCAATTCATGGACACCCGTACTTGGTTACTGGCCTAAAACATAAAAATATAAGACATCCCCTTGGGAATACAACATGTGGCTTGCTTTTTTACCATCCGGCGCCTAAAATTATTCTTTGTATGCCATTCGGAATATGATGCCGTAGCGCTAATCGGTTCGATGGCCTTGCAGGCCCGCCGTCTTGCGCCGGCTGTCATCTGAGGCGCGATACCACGGCCGCCGAACGCACCATGGAACAGGAATCAAGAGGAATGCTTTTATTCCATCTATTGGAAATCTCCGCTTTCGTGATCGGTGCCTGTATCGGCAGCTTCCTGAATGTCTGCATCTACCGCATCCCGGAAGGCAAATCCATCGTCCATCCGCCCTCGGCCTGCCCCAAATGCGGTCAGCTGATTCGCTTCTACGACAACATCCCCATCATCAGTTACCTTTTCCTGCGGGGGCGCTGCCGAGGCTGTGGCGTGTCCATTCCCCTGCGCTATCCAATGGTGGAACTGATCACCGGCATAGCATCCTTGGCGCTTCTGATGAAATACGGCCCCACGCCGGCCGCAGGCATCTATTTTGTTTTCATCGCCGTTTTGCTGGTGATCACCTTCATCGATATCGATCATCAGATCATCCCCGATCTCCTATCGCTGTCGGGGATCCCCCTGTTCTTCGGCTTGGGGTTCCTGGTTCCCTCAGTGACCTGGATCGATGCCTTGATCGGCATCCTGGCCGGCGGCGGCATCCTCTATGTCGTGGCCGTCGGCTACCAAATGCTCACCGGGCGCGACGGCATGGGCGGGGGTGATATCAAGCTGCTGGCGATGATCGGCGCGCTGATCGGATGGCAAGGTGTCCTTTTCACCATTTTCTTTTCGTCTCTATCCGGCACGCTGATCGGATTGGCACTGACCCTTCCGGCCGGACGTTCGATGAGAAGTCGTCTGCCTTTTGGACCCTTTCTGGCGGCTGGCGCAGTGGCCTATGTCTTCTTTGGCCCGCAGTTGATCTTCTGGTACTTGGGGATTGCTGGGACAACCGCTTGAAAGGATCTTTCGGGGTATGACCAAATTTGCCGTTCTTTCCGATATTCACAGCAACCTCGATGCCTTTGAGGCCGTGCTGGAAGATATCGAGACCCTCGCCATTGATGATATTTACAGTCTGGGTGACAACATCGGATACGGACCGGAGCCCGAGGCCGTTATCCAGCGGCTAACCCAGCGCGGGATTCCGTCGGTCTTGGGAAACCATGAGCTGGCAGTCAATGAACCCTCTGAGTTGGAATGGTTCAACCCGGTGGCGCGCGAATCCCTGGAAAAAACGGTCGCCATGCTGTCCGCAGACGCTATTCATGAGATCCAGCAGTTTCCCTACTGCCGCGTTCACGAAACGTATCGCTTCGTCCATGGGTTCCCCCCCGATTCACCCGTTATCTATCAGTTCCAGGCTACCCACGAGGAACTGCTCGAGACCTTCCAGACCCTTGGCGAGCAGTTGTTCTTTACCGGCCATACCCATTATCCTGAAATCATCGAATTCCTTGACGGACGCATCGAGCGTTATGCGTTTTGCCAGGGCCTCCTGCAACTGAATCCCCAGGGCCGCTACATCGTCAACGTGGGCAGCGTGGGCCAACCGCGGGATGGCAACAACAATGCCAAATATGTCGTATGCGATCCGGAGACTCTCACGCTGGAACTGCGCTATCGGCCTTACGATGTGGAGGCTGTCGTGAGAAAAATATTAGCGGCCGGACTACCCGAATCCCACGCCACCCGTCTGCGTTAGACGACAGGCGCTGTGCACCGGTATGCCATTTATCGATAAATATAGGATTTGCGGCCTGCTCGGACGCGGGGGCATGGGCAAGGTGCTGAAGGTCGCCGTCCCTGTTATCAACCGCATTCTGGCCCTCAAAATGTTTGCCCCTTCAGAGCCCTTAATCCGAATGATCGGTCGGGCCCCCCTGCAAGAGCTGTTTGTCAAGGAAGCCCGGACCATGGCCGGCATCCGACATGCCAACGTTATTAACGTCTTCGATTACGGCACATTCCGGGGCCGACCCTATTACGTCATGGATTATTTCGGCAACAACCTGGGGGCCGTGATCGGCGAAACCGGGCGCACCGAGCAACCCTCCCGCGTCCTGCGCATCGAAAAGACCGTCCATTATACCCGCCAGGTACTCGAGGGCCTGCACCGCCTGCATGCCGCCGGCATCGTCCACCGCGACCTGAAACCTTTCAACGTGCTGCTGACCGAAGACGAGACCGTCAAAATAGGCGACTTCGGCCTCTCCCGGCTGCGCGGCGAAACGATGCAGATCCCACCGTCATTGCATGTAGGATCACCCTTTTACGCCGCTCCCGAGCAGGAGGCCAATCCGAACGCGGTGAATCAGACTGCCGACCTGTACGCCCTCGGAGTCATGATGTTTCGCATGCTCACCGGCAGCCTGCCCGCCAAACCGCCCGGGCCGGCCAGCCGGCACAACCCCAAACTAACCCCCGCTTGGGATGCTTTTCTGGCCCGGGCCATGGCTCCCCGACCGGCGGCACGCTACCCCGATGCGCGCGCCATGGCCGGCGACCTGGCGACCCTCTTTGCAGACTGGCAAAAGGACCTGCAGGCGACCTGCCGCCTCCAGACGCCCCCCAACAGTGGCCGGCGACAAAGATCAGATCCAGCGTTTGGCCTTCCGCGCGCCGAACCGATCCGCACGGGCCCCCGCGACGCACGCGATACATTTCATCTGAACGCGCTCTGGCAGCCGAAAACCTACCGCCGGCACCCTTTTTCGGGCACGGCACCGGCCACCACCGTCCGGGACGCAGCCACCGGTCTCGAATGGCAATACGGGGGCAGTGAATTTCCGCTCGACTGGCCCGGAGC
>JASFFM010000120.1:0-10416 GCA_050124295.1 Desulfobacterales bacterium
TGGCCAGGCGACATTGCAGGAACTGACGGCACCGTTTGGGGAACGACCCCAGACCACGATTGAAGACGGCCTGTTTTCACTCCACCGTGCGCGTGAACTCCTCTTGGATCTTTTTAAAACCATGTCTCTGGAAGGGTTCGGCTGCGAAAGCATGCCGGCCGGTATTCGTGCTGCCGGCGCACTGGTTCACTATCTGAAAGAGACGCAAAAGCAGGCCGTCGATCATTTCAGCGGTATTGAAAGCTATCACCTCGGCGGGTCCCTGTGGGTGGATGATCGCTCGTGCCGCAACCTCGAACTGATCTCCAACCTGCAGAGCGGCTCCCGCCAGGGGACGCTGCTTCAGGTGATCGATCAAACCCACACGGCCATGGGCGGGCGCCTGCTGCGGGAGTGGTTGCGATACCCTCTGATGGACAGGGAAAGCATGGCCCGCCGCCACGACGCCGTGGCCGAGATGCGCCATAAAAAACGCCCCCGGATGGAAATTCGAACCCAGTTGAAACAGGTCCACGATTTGGAGCGGCTGGGCAGCAAGATTTCCATGGGACGCGCCAATGCGCGCGATTTGCTGGCCCTGAAGGAATCCCTGCAGGCCCTACCGGCGTTGTTCCAGCAACTGGCGGACCTGGATTCCCATGCCTTGAAAAGCGACATTGCGCCGGAACCTCTGGAAGCCCTGGCGGAAATGATCGCAAACGCCATCCGCGAAGATGCGCCGCCGGTGTTGAACGAGGGGGGACTCATCAAGACGGGCTTCAACCCGGAGTTGGACGATCTTGTCCGGATAAGCCGCGACGGCAAGGGATACCTGGCTCAGTTGGAGACCCGCGAACGGACGAGCACCGGCATCAGCGCGTTGAAAGTACGCTTCAACAAGGTTTTCGGTTACTATATCGAAATCCCCAAAGCCCGCATCAGCGAGGTACCCGGCCATTACGTGCGCAAACAGACATTGGTCAATGCGGAGCGCTATATTACCGATGAACTCAAAACCTTTGAAGCCAAGGTTCTCAACGCCGAGGAACGCCGCTCACGTCTGGAGTTCGAACTGTTCAGCCGTGTGCGCGCGGAAGCGGCCCGCCACCATGTCCAGATAAAGCAGACGGCGATGTTTCTGGCCTCGGTGGATTGTCTGCTGGGCCTGGCGGAGGTCGCCGAGCAGCGCCATTTCGTGCGTCCCGAGATCAACCGCGAGGGGGTAATTCACATCGAGGACGGCCGCCACCCGGTGATCGAACAAATGCTCAGCGGTGAGCGCTTTGTCCCCAATACCATCCACCAGGACATGACCCAAGAACAGGTGCTGATCATCACGGGCCCCAACATGGCCGGCAAATCCACCGTCTTGCGCCAGGTGGCCCTGACGATCCTCATGGCCCAGATGGGAAGCTTCGTCCCTGCCCGGAAGGCCTCCCTGCCCATTGTGGACAAAATCTTCACCCGTGTGGGGGCCCTGGACAATCTCTCCCAGGGACAGAGCACCTTTATGGTGGAAATGCAAGAAACGGCCAATATCCTTCGCAATGCCACCGCGCACAGTCTGGTCATTCTGGATGAAATCGGGCGCGGAACGAGCACCTACGATGGAATGAGTATTGCCTGGGCCGTGGCGGAATATCTGCATGATGTCGATGGCCAAGGGGTCAAAACCTTATTTGCCACCCATTACCATGAGCTCACCGATCTCTCCCGCCACTGTCCCCGGGTTAAAAATTACAATATTGCCGTAAAGGAGTGGAACGACGAAATCATCTTTCTGCGCAAACTGGTTGAAGGGGGAACCAACCGCAGCTATGGTATTCAGGTGGCGCGCCTGGCGGGAATCCCCGAGGAGGTCATCGGTCGTTCCAAGCAGATCCTGACCGGCATTGAACGAGATGGCCGCCGCGCCAGCCGCCCGGCGGGCGCGGCCGGCAATCGCGATGCCGCGCCCAGCCAGGTGCAAATGGAATTGTTCGAACAATCGGAACGGGATATCATCGCCAAATTGCGCCAAATCGATGTGTCCCGAACAACACCGGTGGAAGCCTTAAATGTGCTCCACGATCTGCAAGACCGCTGCCGATCAAATTCATAGACGATGGGTTGGGTTGATGCCTGCGGATTGATTGATGTAAGATACCATGAACGATATGCCCAAAATGTCTCCTAAATTGATGTCGATCGTCATGCTGCTCGCACTCGTGTTGGTGCTTCCCGCCGGTGCCCGGGCGGATACCGCACGCGAGCAGTATTTCAAGGCTGAAAACGCCTACAAAAAATTGGTGGCATCCCCCGAAAAACGAAAATACCGCCACAACTGGCTGCGCGTCATCAAAGACTTCTACGGCGTCTACGCAAAAGATCCGCGTGGATCATGGGCAGCGGCCGGCTTGTACCGGGCGGGCGCCACTTACGTTGAGCTTCACCGTTATTCCGGTCTCGCGGCCGACCGCGAGGCCGGTATCCAGCGACTCAGCCAGCTTCGCAAGGAATTTCCGCGCAGCGCTTACCGGGCCAAGGCCGCAAAATATTTAAAAAACCTGCCGGCGGCTCAAAAACCGCCCCCGCCCGCCCCCGTGACCCGGAAGCCTGATGCCGCGGCCTCCGCACGCCGGAAATTCGAGAAGGCGGAAGCCTGCCGAACCGCCTTGTTGAAGAACCCCCGCCGGACCAAGCATCGGGATGTGTGGCTGGGGTGTATCAATCAATACCAGTCGGCCTACAAGGTGGATCCGGAGGGTCCCACGGCGGCCGACTGCCTCTACCGCATGGGGGTGCTGTACCGGCAGCTGGCGGGATATTCAAAAAACCGTTCGGATCGTGAAACCGGTGACGCCTATCTTCGCCGGGTGGTCAAGCGATTTCCCGACAGTGCGCACAGCGCCCGCTCGGAAGCGCTTCTGGCGGGGACCAGCGCGTCCCATCAGGATGATCGCCAACCCGTTCTCAAGAAGCCGACGTCCGACAGTGCCGGCCAGGCTTCGTCGCTGCATACCGTCTCCGGGCTCCGCTACTGGTCCAACCCCAACTACACGCGTGTGGTCGTGGATACCAGTGGAAAAACCCCTTATTTCCATCATCTGCTCAAAAAAGACCCTGATCTGAAAAAACCCCAGCGACTCTACATCGATTTGCAGAATGCACGCCTGAACAAGAATTTTCCCAGGGTTATTCCGATCAACGATGACCTGCTGACCGACGCCCGCGCCGGCCAGTACACCAACGATACGGTCCGTGTGGTCGTGGATATTAAATCCTACAAGACCTATAAGATTTTTTCGTTGATGAATCCGTTTCGGATCGTTATCGATGTGTGGGGCAAAGGCGGGGCGGAACCCGCGGCAGCTCAGCAGGAAGCGGCCCTCAAACCGCCTTCGGGCAAGATTCCACCGGGGTCGATTGCCCGATCTTTGGCCTTGGGGGTCAGCCGTATCGTCGTGGATGCGGGCCACGGCGGCAAAGACCCCGGGGCCCGGGGATACTACCGCACGGCGCGTGAAAAGCATATTACCCTGGCGATCGCCAAAAAATTAAAGCGGAAATTGGAAACCAAAATCGGTTGTGAAGTCATCATGACCCGTACGAACGATAAATTTTTAACCCTTGAAGAACGCACCGCCCTGGCCAATACCAAGGAGGCCGACCTGTTTATCTCCATTCATGTCAATGCCCATCGCCACAAAAGCGCCTATGGTACCGAAACCTACTTTCTGAACCTGGCCACCGACGAGGAATCCATTCGTGTGGCGGCAATGGAAAATGCAACCTCCACGAAGAATATCAGTGATTTGCAGACGATTTTGATGGATCTCATGCAGAATGCCAAAATCAATGAATCAAGCCGCCTGGCCAGCTACGTCCAAAGAAACATGGTCCAGCAACTCCGCAAGAAATACGGCAAGGTGCGTGACAAGGGTGTCAAGCAGGCCCCCTTTTATGTTCTGCTCGGCGCCCAGATGCCCGCTATTCTGGTGGAAACCGCATTCATCAGCAACCCGCGGGAGTGCAAGCGCCTAATGGATCCTGCCTACCAGGACCGACTTTGTGACGGCATCAGCCAGGGAATTGAACAATACATCAAGGCCACCAGCCCGACGGCCTACCAGGATAAACCCCCGCCGGGGCGCCAAAACGGGTGATCGGGTAGGCATCAGGTCGCCCTTGAAAGCAGGCTCCCGTCGGCCGTGTTCGCCCATGGTGGTTGCCCATCGGTGAACACGGCCCATTTTTTGGCCCGCCCCAGGGGCTTCACCGATGGGCCGCCCAACCCAGAAATCAGAATTGCCGATGACCCAGGAAAGCAAACGGCCTCCGATTCATCCGCTGATCGTCCTGTCCACCGGTGTGGTGGCGGTATCGACGGGCGCTATTTTTGTCAGGGCGGCCGATGCGCCGGCTTTGGTGACCGCCGCCTACCGAGTCGGCATCGCCACTTTGGTGTTGCTGCCCTTGGCATGGTTGCGGGTGCGAAGCGAAATTGGGGCCCTGAGGGCCGGGGATCTGAGGATGGTATGCATCGCCGGGGGGTTTTTAGCCCTGCATTTTGCAACCTGGGTGGCATCGCTCGACTATACATCGGTGGCCAACAGCGTCGTCCTGGTGAATACCAATCCTGTCTGGGTCGGTCTACTGGCGCCCCTGATGACACGGGATCGTATCGGCTCCGGCACCATCGGTTGTATCCTGTTGAGCGTGCTGGGGGCCGCCATCATCGGTTGGGGGGATATGGCGACCGGCGGCGAGGCGCTCTGGGGTGATGCGCTGGCCTTGCTGGGCGGTATTTTCGCGGCCCTGTATCTGTTGATGGGGCGCAACCTGCGCCCGCGCGTCAGCCTGCTGGCCTACATCCTCCTGTGCTATGGCAGCGCGGCTGTTTTTCTGTGGGCGGCCGTCCTGCTCAGCGGGCTGCCCGTGACCGGCTTCAGCGGACGTACCTGGGCCGCATTCGGCGGCATGGCCCTCTTTTCGCAACTGGTCGGGCACACCAGCTACAATTGGGCTCTGAAATGGATCCGAACCAGTACGGTGGCCATCAGTTTGCTGGGGGAGCCGATTGGCGCCAGCCTGCTGGCCTTTCTGATATTCGGCGAAACCTTGACGGGACCTAAATTTATCGGCGGCGGTCTGATTTTACTGGCAATCTATCGTGTCGCGCGGGAGGAGGGTGGCAGACGCCAGGAAGGCCGGCAGGAATCTAAATCGTGATCCCCATGCGCAATTAACCCGGCAGGAGCGCGCGATTAAAACCACAAAGGAAACAGGCGCATGATCGGCCAGGACAACGGGAGGACAGGATGAGCTACGAAAATATCGACTTGGAAACAAAGGGCCCGATTGCAACGCTTACCTTCGATCGCCCCAAGGCGTTGAATGCACTCAATCAGGCCTTGCTGGAAGAATTCGACGCCGCCCTCGACCGGGTGGCCGAGAATGAAGCCATCCGCGTGCTGGTGCTGACGGGCAGCGGCGAGAAAGCTTTTGTCGCCGGTGCCGACATCACGGAAATCAATCAGTTGAGCCCCTTGGGGGCGAAGTATTTCGCCCAGCGCGGACAGGCGGCCATCAATCGTTTGCCGCAGCTGACCATCCCCGTGATTGCCGCCGTGAACGGCTACGCCCTGGGCGGCGGCACCGAGATGGCCCTGGGCTGCGATTTTATTTACGCCGCGCAAACGGCCCATTTTGGGCTTCCCGAAATCAACCTGGGGATTATTCCGGGCTTCGGCGGCACCCAGCGCCTGGCGCGTCTGATCGGCGCCAGCAGGGCGCGTGAGATGATTTTCAGCGGCCAAATGATCGATGCCGCCGAGGCGATGCGCCTGGGGATCGTCAACCGGATCTGCGCGCCGGACCAGCTGATGTCCGATGTCATGGATACCGCCATGGAAATCGCCCAAAAGGGACGCGTGGCCCTTCGTGCCGCCAAGCAGGCCATCAACAACGGCTTGAACGTGGATTTAGGTTCCGGCCTGGCACAGGAAATCGATGCCTTTGCCCTTTGCCTGGCCAGTTCGGATGCCAAGGAGGGTACCAGCGCCTTTCTTGCCAAGCGCAAACCGGAATTCAAGGGTACCCTGACCGATCTGTAGCGCGATCGGCGTGGCGCTTATCCTGCAGCCCCCGTGCGATCAGGGATTGCGGTGGGTTTCGATCGCTTTTCGCTTGACAGACAGAAGCGCATTCGTTATGCAATCAAGCTAACTTTCCTAATTACAAAGATAAAACGATGATGCGCGGTGTGTTCTTTTTTTATTTTTGCGGCTTTTGGGGGGACTTTCGCTTTAGAAAGTCCGTCCATGCGCCGTCATCGTAGATTACCGAACAACGCGATCGACAAGACCGTGGGGGGACGAAAGGGAACAACCCATGGTCTTCGTTTTGGGCTGCGGGTTGACCGCCCGGCAGCTTTTTTTTTGCGATTGCCAAGCGGTTAAAGCACGCCCGATCGTCCCGCGGGCAGCGCTCCGCGCGACCCGCTCGAAAGGAGGATGACGCGCATGATTTACGACATCGAGTATGAAACCATGCCCCGTGAAGCTTTGGAAGCCATTCAACTGCGAAGGCTGAAGGCGACGATTGATCGCGGGTACGCCAGCGTGCCCTTCTATCGCAAGCAATTCGAAGCTGCGGGCCTAACCCCCGGAGACGTCCAGAGCCTGCAGGACCTTCAGCGACTGCCCTTCACCACCAAACAGGACCTGCGCGACAACTATCCCTTCGGCATGTTTGCCGTTCCCATGGAAAACGTCGTTCGGATCCACGCCTCCTCCGGCACCACCGGGCAACCGACTGTGGTGGGATACACGGCGCGTGATGTGGATACCTGGGCCGCTCTCATGGCCCGCTCGCTGATGGCGGGGGGAGCCACCCGGGGCGATATGATTCACAACGCCTATGGATACGGGCTGTTTACAGGCGGCTTGGGGGCGCACTACGGGGCTGAAAAACTGGGGGCTTCCGTCATCCCGGTCTCCGGGGGGAACACCAAACGGCAGATCATGATCATGAAAGACTTCGGGCCGACCATCCTCACGGCCACCCCCTCCTACGCGCTGCATTTGGCTGAAGTGGCGGCCGAGATGAACGTTTCCTTTCGGGATCTCAAATTCAAATACGGCATTTTCGGGGCGGAGCCCTGGTCCGAGAGCATGCGTACCGAAATCGAGGCCAAATTGGGTCTGGTGGCGGTCGATATCTATGGCCTCAGCGAAGTCATCGGCCCCGGTGTGGCCATGGAGTGCCACGAGGCCAA
Source organism: Desulfobacterales bacterium (assembly GCA_050124295.1). GTDB lineage: Bacteria > Desulfobacterota > Desulfobacteria > Desulfobacterales > UBA5852 > JABZFP01. The sequence goes on from JASFFM010000120.1 coordinate 7,238, forward strand.
AAAGGGCCTGCACATTTTTGAAGATCACTTCATCCCCGAAATCATTCATCCGGAGACGGGAGAAGTCCTGCCCTACGGGGAGACCGGCGAGTTGGTCTTTACCTCGATTACCAAGGAGGCCTTCCCGGTGATCCGTTACCGCACCCGCGACATCACCTCCCTGAATCCCGAACCCTGTGTTTGCGGGCGCACCATGGCCCGCATGAACAAGGTTAGCGGGCGCAGCGACGATATGCTGATTATTCGGGGGGTCAACGTTTTCCCCAGTCAGATTGAAAGCGTCCTGATGGAGATGAAGAATGTCGAGCCCCATTATCAACTGGTTGTCGATCGGGAAGGTCAGCTGGATATCCTGACGGTCATGGTCGAGGTCTCCGAAGCCATGTTTTCCGACGAAGTCAAAACACTCCAGGGGATGGAAAAAGAAATCACCAAGAATATCAAGGATTATCTAGGGGTCTCCGCCCGGGTCAAACTGGTGGAGCCGAAAGCGATTGCACGCAGTCAGGGGAAAGCGGTGCGGGTCATCGACAATCGCCAATTTTGACCGGGGCTACGCGTATCGCCGATAGCGGAGACTCTTCGAAACGCTCCCAATTGATGGCGGCGCAAAAAATCATGTTCGCGACGGTTTCGTAACAAGTTCGATCGCAAAGCTGGCGAGGTTCGAGGAATGAGGCGTACGCTGGTACGCCGCAGTGGCGAGGGCCGAAGCCTAACGCGGCTAGCGGGCTTTTTACGAGAACGTAAAAGGAGGCAAGCCATGCAGGCAGAACAAATTTCCGTTTTTCTCGAAAACAAGGCCGGCCGGTTGTGCGAAGTGACGGGCGTTCTGGCCGCGGCCCAGGTCAACATTCGGGCGCTGGCGCTGGCGGATACGTCTGATTTTGGCGTATTGCGGCTGATTGTGGACGATACTGAAAAAGCCAAGCAAGCCTTGAAAAAAGCGGGCTTTACAGTGGGGAAGACCAATGTCCTGGCGGTCGAGGTTCCCGACCGTCCCGGCGGGCTGTACGATATCCTTCATCTTCTGCAGTCCTCCAATATCAATGTTGAATACATGTACGCCTTTGTCCAGCAAAGCGGCAGTAATGCGGTCATGATCTTCCGCTTTGACAATACCGAAGATGCGTTAAACGTCATGCAGGAAAAAGGCTTGCGGGTGATCGACGGAAAAACCCTTTACAGTATGTAGCCCGATGGGCGCTACGTCCCCCCGGCGCTTTGCGTGCGATGCGCTGCGCATGGGCTCTGCGGAGCTGTTAAACGTTGTTGGCTCAACAGACGGACAGGAATCTCACCGAAAAACATCGGTGGCAACAGAACAGGATAAGGGAGGTCAAGATGACGATCAATCGACACGGACGCAATATCGCCCTCTGGGTGGTGATGGTTTTGTTCATCGGCGGGATGCTCACCCCGGCATCGACGCATGCTGCGGAGACCTATAAAATCGGTGCTATCCTGGCGGTTACCGGGCCGGCGTCGTTTCTCGGCGGCCCGGAGGCCCGGACCCTGGAAATGCTTGTGGAGCAGACCAATGCCGCCGGCGGCATCAACGGTCAAAAAGTCGAACTGATCATCAAAGATTCCGGTGCCAACCCCGAAAAAGCGATTTCTTTTGCCAAACAGCTCATCGAAGAAGAGCAGGTGATCGCTGTCATCGGGCCGTCCACCTCCGGCGAGACCATGAAAATCAAGAAGATATTCGAGCAGGCGCAAACACCGCTGATTTCCTGTGCCGCCGCCGAGGTCATTGTCAACCCGGTGGCCAAATATGTTTTCAAGACCCCGCAAAAGGACTCCTACGCGGCCCAAAAAATATTCCAGACCATGAAGACCATGGGGATTTCCAAGATCGCCGTGCTGGCCGGAAATACCGGGTTCGGCAAGGCCGGCAAAGAGCAGCTGCTAAAGATCGCCCCCGAAATGGGCATTGAGGTGGTGGAAGCGGAAGTCTATGATAAACAATCCAAGGATCTCACGGCTGTCGTGGCCAAGATCAAGGCCAACAAAGATGTCCAGGCCGTGGTCAACTGGTCCATCGTTCCGGCCCAGGCCATTGTGGCCAAAAATATGCGCCAGGCCGGTTGGGACGTGCCCTTGTTCCAAAGCCACGGCTTCGGCAACATTAAATATGTCGAAGCGGCGGGGGCGGCCGCAGAGGGGATTATCTTCCCGGCCGGCCGATTGCTGATTGCCGACAAGCTGCCGGATAGCCACCCCCAGAAAGCGTTGCTGATCGACTATATCAACGCCTATGAAGGCAAATACAAGGAGGCCGCCTCAACCTTCGGCGGACATGGCTACGATGCCTTTATCATCGTCAAGACAGCCATCGAAAAAGCGGGGGCCGACAAGGCCAAAATCCGTGACGCGATCGAGAATATCAAAGGACTCCCCGGCACCGGTGGTATTTTCAGTTTCTCGGCCGAAGATCATAACGGTCTGGATATCGACTCCTTTGAGATGATTACCGTCAAAGACGGCAAGTTCGTGCCCTACAAAGGCATCTAGCGGGTCTGGCGGCGGTCATCGCCCCGTCGCCGGTATTGTATTGTTGATCGCAAGGGGTCGCTGCCATGGGCCCCTTGCAGCGCTCTAACCTAACCCGGAAGGGGCATACCAAGCCGGGCGAGCCGGAGAATCATCGGCGGATCATATGACCGCGGAACTTTTTTTCCAATACCTGTTTGCAGGGATCACCTACGGCGCGATCTATGCCATCGTGGCCATCGGCTTCAACATTATTTACAACACCACGGGCATCATCAATTTCGCCCAGGGCGAATTCGTCATGCTGGGCGGTATGATCGCCATCTCCCTGCTCCCCTTAATGCCCCTGGCGGCGGCCATCGCCGGTGCCGTCATCTTGACCATGATTTTCGGAGCCCTGCTGGAAATCTGTTTTATCCGCTGGTTGGAGAGCCCCGGCGTTTTACGGATGATCATCATCACCATCGGTCTGTCCATCCTGACCCGGGAGGCGGCGCTGCATGTCTGGGGGGAGTCCATCCGCTCCTTGCCCTATTTCATGGGCGACGAAATCACAACCGTGGCCATTCTCGGTGTTCGCATCTCCCCGCAGGTGCTCTGGGTTATTGGCGCATGCGGCCTGATGGTGCTGTTTTTGAGCGTTTTTTTCCAGACGACCTCGGTGGGCCGTCAGATGAGGGCCT
>JASFFM010000121.1:0-10399 GCA_050124295.1 Desulfobacterales bacterium
CCCAATATGGCTTCAGCCGCCGTTTTGGCGAACAATATATTATCCCCATGGCAGCGGCCATCTGGTCCTCACCGGATGCCAAAATAGCTGATTTTCCGATGGAAACGTTTGCCCGTTTTTTCAGCAATCACGGTTTATTGACCGTCAGCGACCAGCCCCAGTGGTATGTCGTCCAAGGCGGCAGCCACACTTATGTCAAAGCCTTCCGGGAGCATTTTCAGGGCGACATCGTTCAGGATGCGCCTGTCCAGGGTATCCGTCGGGATCCGGAGGCGGTAACCCTTTTCCTGCCGGACGGACGCCGCCGCCACCTCGATCACGTGGTGATCGCCACCCATGCGGATGAGGCCTATCGGCTCCTGCAGGACCCCACCGAAGATGAAAAAAAGCTCCTGGGCCCCTGGCAGTACAGCACAAACCAAGTGATCCTGCATTCCGATGATCGCTTCATGCCCTCCAACCGAAGGGCATGGGCCTCCTGGAACTACACCCGGGAAGCAGGCAGCCCCGCCGGGGCGCCGGTCACCTTGACCTATCACATGAATCGCCTCCAGCGGTTGCAGACCCATCGGCCCTATTTCGTAACCCTGAACCCGGGTCGGGCGATCGACGATGCGCTCGTCACCACCCGCCTGACCTACACCCATCCCATGTTCACCTTTGACAGTCTGGCGACCCAAACCCAGCTGCCGCAGCTCAACCATCACAAGCGCACCTCCTACTGCGGCAGCTATTTCGGCTACGGCTTCCATGAAGACGCCGTGCGCGCAGCGACCGTGGTGGCCGATTCTTTCGGGATAGCGTTATGATTTCATCTATTTTCCGGGGCTATGTCGAGCACCGCCGTCAGCACCCGACCCGGCACCATCTGTGCTATCCATTGTACGTTTATGCCCTGGACCTGGCGGAACTGGACAGACTGGACCGGCGCCTGCCGCTTTTCGGATACAATCGATGGCGGCCGGTGTCCCTGAGAGACGGTGATTACCTCGAGGAAAGCAATCGCGGCCTGCGCGAAAAGCTGTTGGGCTTTGTTGCGCCCCGGATTCCGGTCGAACGGATCGACCGCATCCTTATGGTGACGGCATGCCGCTATATGGGCTATATTTTCAATCCGGTCAGCCTGTATTATCTCTATGATCCCGACGAGCGGCTGCTGGGCAACGTGGCCGAAGTCAACAATACCTTCGGGGAACGGCATGTCTATGTCCTGGGACCGCGCAACGGGGAGACGCCCGTTTATCCGGCCCGTTATCAGGCCGCCAAAGCCTTCCATGTCTCGCCCTTCAATACGGTCGAGGGGCAATACCATTTTTCGTTTGCCGACATTCGCCGGGAGTTGGACATTCGCATCGACCTGCACCATGACCAACGCACCATATTAGAGGCGCGCCTCAAGGGCGAGCCCATGGCGCTGACCCCGCGCAATCATCTCAAAACCGTTCTGCGTCATCCGCTCACGCCGCATCTAACGATTCCCCGGATCTACCAGGAAGCCTTCAAACTTCGCTTCCAACGCAAGTTGACCTATTACCCCAAGCCGGTTGCCCGGAGCACAATGACCATACGACGCAATCCTCCCACAGCCTTGCAGCGCCGTTCTATAGACCTGGTCCTGAACTATTTAAAGCGCACCTCCCGGGGATCGCTGCGCTTGTCCCTGCCGAACGGCAAAACCTTTACCTATGGCGATCGGGAAACGCCCAAGGCCCATTTACGGGTCAACGATTATCGTTTTTTCTCGCGGGTGGTGCTGGGGGCCGATATCGGTTTTGGCGAAGCGTTCATGGAAGACGAATGGGACAGCGACGATCCCACGGCGGTGGTACGCTTTTTTATCCAAAACCGCAATACGGTCAAGGACGGCCGCTTTCAGACGACCGTGATCAGCCGCGGGCTCGAGTGGCTGCGGCACCTGGCGCAACACAACTCCCTGACCGGAAGCCGCCGCAACATTCGCCGACACTACGATCTTTCCAACGATTTCTTCCAGACCTTTCTGGACGAATCCATGGCCTACTCCTGTGCGGTCTATCCGTCGGCCCAAGCCTCGCTGGAGGATGCCCAGCAAAACAAGTATACCCGCATTATCCACAAGGCCCGCCTGCGCGCCACCGATCACGTGCTCGAAATCGGCTGCGGCTGGGGCGGCTTTGCCATTGCGGCGGTACGCCAGACGGGCTGCCGCTACACGGGCATCACCGTTTCCCGGGAGCAATTCCACCTGGCGCGCGCGCGGGTTAAAGCCGCCGGTTTGGAAGATCGCATTCGAATCGAATTTCAAGACTATCGCAAAATCCGGGGGCAATTCGACAAAATCGTTTCCATCGAAATGCTGGAGGCCGTGGGCCACGCCTATTTCAGCACTTTTTTCCGCGCCCTGGAGCGCCTCCTCAAGCCGGACGGCATTGCGGTCGTCCAGGTCATCTCGATTCCCGATCAGCACTACGATCGTTACCGCAAGGAACGGGACTGGATCCAGAAGCACATCTTCCCCGGCGGCCTGCTGCCGTCTCTGACCATCCTGGCAACTACCATGACACGGCATTCCCGGCTGATGATCGATCATGCCGAGAATATCGGCGACCATTACGCCCTGACCCTGGCCGAGTGGCGGCGACGGTTTCAGGCGGCCCGGGAGACGGTCGCGGACCTTGGTTTCGATCGCCGCTTCCGTCGCAAATGGGTTTACTACCTCTCGAGCTGCGAGGCGGGTTTCCGGGAGAAGGTTCTGGGTAACCTGCAGTTGGTGCTGACCCGGGAAGGCAATGCCAATCTTTGGCAGTTTTAACCCGGATACGTCACGCCTTAAAGACCTCCCGTACAAGGCCTTCCGGGGCGCCGCGGTGGGTATGCGACCGCAAGCGCCTGATAACGCCAGAATAGATGCCGCGGGCTTGCCCGCCGGGTCAAAATGGTATGCGCTGCGTTCTGAAATGCGCAGGCCACCACGGGTTACCGGACCATTGAGCGCAACCTTCCCATAAGACACGGAATCAATCCATCCAAGCCCATGGGCATCACTATGTTCATGCAATGTTCGGGGTAATCTTGCCACCGCCGGCCTTGGCCATGGCCCCCGGGTCAGGTTTGTTCTGGCAGGGTGTCGCGGACCAGCCGCGCCAGTAGCAAGGGCAGCTTCCGGCGCGCCTGCGGCGAAGCCTGTGTGCCCGGAAAGACGTGCGTGGCCCGGGGCAGGCGATCGCGCCAGAAAAGACCCGAGGTACGGCCGGCTTCCGGCGCGGCCGCCAGCCAGGTGATGGTGTCGGCCCCTTCTTCCGGGGTGCGCAGCCAAGCGCCCATACCCTGATGAAATGCGCTCAGGGACTTCTGCAAGCCGGGCGTATCGACCCATCCGGGATGCATGGCGTGCACGCTGATCCCATGGTCGGCCAGCACCGGCGCCCAGAGCTCCGTTAGGATCATCAGGCCTCGTTTGGCCCGGGCATAGGCTTCGGCACCGTTGAAGGTTCCCTTGGCGGAATCGAGATTGTGCAGATCGATCCGACGGGTGTACATGCCGCCCGAAGAAACATTGATGATGCGGGAGGGCCGGCCCGCCGCAAGACTTGGCAACAAGCGCCGGGTCAAAAGAAAAGGGCCCAGCAGATCGGTGGCGAGGGTCTTCTCGATGCCCTCAGGCGTGGTCTCACGCGTGCTGAAAAGCGCGCCGGCGTTGTTGATCAGGACGTGTACGGCCGGGTAACGGCTGGCAATGCGCCCAGCCAGGAGATGGATGTCGGCCATGCGGCTGAGATCGGCAATCTCCACGGCAACCTCCCCGGCACGGCCTGCTGCCCGAAGGGATTGGCGTACCCGGGCGGTCTTTTCCCGGTTGCGGCCCACCAGGACAAGGTGGGCTCCCAGGTCCAGCAACTGGCCGGCCGCGGCACGGCCGATGCCCGATGTCCCGCCCGTCAAAACCACGGTGCGCCCTTCCAGGGCGTTCGGAGCAAGCGGGAAGCGGTTTTTCCCCAGTCGATAACCCAATTTCGTAAAACCCACCAAACCGGGCAGCAGGGCCTGGTCCAGCATACGGGTGGCCAGCGTCAGGCGCGGCGCCGCGCCGCCGGAGAGAATCTGCTGCAGCCGGCGTACCGCCAGACGTCCGCTGCGCCGGACCAGGGGCGTTAGCAAACCTTCAATCTTTCGGGCCCCGGCGCTGTCAAATACGACATCGGCTTCGTAATGGATCCGGACACCCGCTGCCCGCGGTTCGATGGATATCCGGTCTTGGGCGCCAAACGATTCGCCACGGCCTTCCAGGACCAGCCGGCGGGGAGCGGTCATTTCCGTGATCCGGTAATCCATCGCCACCGGTCGAGCGCCGAACTGGAGCGTGAGCTTGAAACGGGTGCCCACGCGCGGCGGTCCCTCGGTAATCTGACGCGCGCGGAGAACACTGGGATCCCACGCCCGGATATTGCTGAAATGGGCCAGGTAGTCAAAGGCCTTTTGGGGTTCGCAGGAAACGTCAATCGTTTCTTTGAGGGTTATCATCGATGATCTCTCCGGAATGCGCCTGGGGGCGGGCAAACACGGCAGTGCCGATTTAATTAGCCACTGCGCGGGTGTTTATCTCTACATTGGTGAATCTTAAGCATCGGGGGACATTTCGCAATGCCATCCACCGGCAGGCACTCTGCGCCCGGATCGAGCGGTCCGCAGGGTGAATAGGCACCCTGGCCCCCCATGGGTCGCTTCGGCAGACCATTGCCTTCGTGAGGGGATGCGGGGCCGGTTTCTTGCGAACGGACGTTGCGGTATTAGATTTAACGATTCTTATACGCCCAAATAAAAAGGAACGGATTGTCATGTTGCGCAAATCGATCATCATCACGCTGGCTTTTTCCATCTTCGCGGTTGCAACACCGGCCATGAGCGCTGTCGAGATCGAAGGGATCGCCTTTGATGAGGTCTATCGGGCGGATACCGTCGACCTTCATCTGCGCGGTTATGGTCTCTTGCGCTATTTGGTTTTTATCAAGGCCTACGTGGGCGCTTTTTACACGCTACCGCAGTCCAACCCTCAGCAAGCCCTGAGCACCGCCCCGCGGCGCCTGGAGTTGGAATACTTTCACGCCATCGAAGCGGCGGATTTTGCCGAAGCAACGCGAATCAAAATCGCCGAAAACGTGTCGCCCGAAACCCTGGCGACGATTTCCGAACGCCTGGCACGGTTCAATGCCCTTTATCGCGATGTCCAGCCGGGCGATCGCTATGCCCTGACTTACCTGCCCGGCAGCGGCACCGAGCTGTCCCTCAACGGCACACCCCTGGGTCGCATTCAAGGCGATGATTTCGCCGCCGCCGTTTTCGCGATCTGGCTTGGTCCCTCACCTATCGACACCGACTTTCGTGATGCTTTGCTGGGGGTCCAATGACCACGGCCCGCGTCCCTTGGCAGCGCAAAGCCGCCTACGGCATGCCTGCCTTCGCCCTGGCCGTGGTGGGCATTCCGATCTATGTCTATATACCGAAATTCTACAGCGACGTGGTGGGGATCAACATCGCCGTGATGGGGGTTATCCTGCTGGCGGTGCGGCTCTTCGATGCCGTGTCGGACCCGCTGATCGGTGTCCTCTCAGACCGCACCCGTACGCGCTTTGGCCGGAGACGACCTTACATCTTTCTGGGGGGATTCGCCGTGGCGCTGTCCATCTATCTGCTATTCACCCCCCCGGCCGATCCCAGCGAAAACCACACCGTCTGGTTCGGGGTGTCTATCTTCGCCCTCTTTCTCTTCTGGACGATCGTCACCGTTCCCTACGAATCGCTGGGACCGGAAATCACCTTCGACTACAATGAAAGGACGTCGCTTTTTGCCGTCCGGGACGGTCTGCTGATTGCCGGCACCCTGGCGGCGGCCGCATCGCCGGCCATTATCGGCGCCCTTTTCGCCACGCAAGCGTCTCCCGAAGGCGAACGCCGTAAATTCTTCTGGCTGGCGGTATGCTACGCCCCCATCCTGATCAGTACTTGCGCCTGGTGCACTTACCGCATCCGGGAATTGCCCGCCGCCGCAGACACCGGCATTGCCAAATTAACGTCTCTACAGGGCCTGCGCAGCATCGCGGCCAACCGGCCCTTTCTGATCCTTCTGGCAGCCTACACGATCAGCGCCATTGGCAGCAATCTTCCCGCCACCTTGATTCTCTACTATGTGGAATACGTCCTGCAGTCATCCCGCGCCGACCTTTTCTTAATGCTGTATTTCGTCACCGGCGTATTGTTTCTTCCCGCCTGGATTCGTTTTGCCGGCCGTTACGGCAAGAAACCGGCCTGGCTGATTTCGATGGCCATCAACACCGGGGTCTTTCTGGGTGTTTTTTTCCTGGGCCCGGGCGATGAACTGATCTACGGTATCCTGGTGGTCGGCTCCGGGCTGGGCTTCGGTGCAACCTTGGCCATACCTTCCGCCATTCAGGCCGACGTTATCGATTACGACGAATTGCTGACCGGCAAACGACGTGAAGGGCTGTATATCGGCATCTGGTCAATTGCCAAAAAACTCGCCGCGGCCGTGGGTGTGGGGACATCCCTGGCGTTTTTGGGGCAAGCCGGCTATGAACCGAACGTGGAACAGAGTGCAAGCGTCGTGCTGACCCTGCGGGTGCTCTATGCCCTGGTCCCCTGCCTGTGCAGCATCGCCGGCTTGGCCATCGCGCTGGCCTACCCGCTGGATGCCGCCGTACACCGGTCCATTCGCGAGGGTGTGGCACGCCGTCAACAGGGGCACACCGTTGGGGACCCACTGCGGCCGGGGCGCACGATTGGATAGAACCTTGGTTGCCCCGAATCTCAGGGCACCCGTAATCCGCCCAGTGCGTCGGGGGGTGTCATTTTGGCCGGCGGCGTATACTGAGAAGTAAAATCGACGGCGCGAATGTCTTCGCAGATCGCGCGAATGTGGACCAAAGCGGCTTGGTGGTCGGGGTGCACCTGATAGCGCTGAAGGGCCTCCAGGTTGGCAAAACCCGAAACCAGGGCGAAATCATAAGACCGCTCCGAACCAACGATGTCGCGGCCGAATTCATAGGTCTGAATCTCGATGATGCGCTCCGGCAGCGCATCGAGCATTTGGGCCATGCGGTCGATATCCTCTTCGCTCACGTCGGGTTTGAACTTCATCATGACGATGTGATGCAGCATCGTTTACCTCCATGATCGGTTATCAGATTTTTCCATGCCCGGTATCAAACTGCCGGCCGGATTAGCGGGCTGCCGGTTTGCGCAGATGACGCCAAACGACCATCACCACCGTCAGGGCGCCTCCCCAAAGAAGGCTGTTCACTGCAATGGGAATCGTGATCAGGTGCCCTGGAAACCAGTGGCGTGGATAGAGCGCCAAGGCCATCAGCGGGAAATAGAGTATTTTGGTCACCAGGGTCAATAGAGCGTAGACCCAGGAATCCGCCGAACCGCCGGCCAGCGATTCCCCGACCCTCAGGGTCAACGGGATGATGAGCAGACTGGCCAAAAAATGGCTGACGGTCAGAATACCGCCGCATACCAGCGGACGCCAACGGCTCATGATGGGGTTTCCTCCCCGCCGGATACCTGCCGATAGTCGAACCAGGGGCGCTGGACATGCCCCGGGCAGCCGGTCACCGGGCAGGTCCAGACCGGATCGCCGCCCGGGGGCACCGGACAACGATCGGCGCCGCGGCCCTTTTCCATCCATTGACGCGCTTCGTCCTCGAAGGCCACCCGCCCCTGACGATAGGTGGTTTTGCCAAAGCAGTGGCCGTAACCGTAAAGCAATTCAAAAGGCACAGGTCTTTCCTCACGCCATCCGACGTATCGAATCTCACAAGCGATCCTGGTATAGTCACCCCAAATTCATTGATCAATAAAATATTGCCTCAGGGCATAAAACCCTGGGCCCGCATCCAGTCGGCGTATTTACGGATCCCGGTCTCAACGTCATACTGGGGTGTGTAACCCAATTCGCTTTGGGCGCGGGAGATGTCCAGGGCTTCGCAGCGTTTCATCAAGGCGCCCTGCCCCAGCGTAACCTTGACATCAAACGGGGAGTGGTGTTGGGCCAATTCGGCAATCCGCCCTACCGCAGTGGGCACTCCGGTGGCAATATTATAGGTGCGGTGGGGTGGATCCTCAGCTTGATAGAGCAAGGCTGTCCCACGGCCGGCATCTTCGATAAAGACAAAATCGAGCTGTTGATCGGCACCGCGGTCCATTTCGAGCCCGCGAAGCCCCTCCAAAGCGCCGAACGCCAGACGATATAAACGAATAAACCGTGACGGCAGTTTACCCGGTCCGTAACAGAAGTAGACCCGGCTGATCCGGAAGTCGAATCCGAAGGACTGAGCATACTGTTGCCCCAGGAATTCGCAGGAAGCCTTGGTGGCCCCATAAAGATCCGAAGGATTCACCGGGGCCGCATCCTCGGCGATGATGCCGGACACTTCCCCGTAGACGGCCCCGGTGCTGGTGTAGACCACTTTGGGAATCTCGAACTGTCGGGCAATTTCCAGGATATTCTGGGTGCCGCCGATATTGACCTGGACATTGCCGTAAGGGTTTTCCAGTACAAGCTCCCCCATGATGCCGACCGTGTGGATGATCCCGTCGATCCTATCGTGGTTGCGTCGAATCACATCAACCAGGAAAGGGAAATCCATTACGCTGCCCTGGATAAAGGTCACCTTGTGGGCGACATCCTGGAGGCAATCAGGTGCCACGGGCTGCGTATCGAATAGGATGACATCTTCGCCTTCAGCCGCCAGATAGCGCGCCGCCCAGGAACCGATGTGTCCATGCCCTCCCGTGATAAACACCGCCATGATTCTCCCTCCTCGATTCGGCTTTTCTTTTAGGGCAAATACTCCCCTAAGGTCTTGTGACCTTCGGAAACCCGTTCGGAAAGCTTGAATGGGATCCAAGCTTTCGGGACGGGTACTAAATACCCTTGGATTTCATCCAGTCCGCCGTATTGAAAAAGCTGGTGATGTACCGCCCCGGCGGCACCAATTCATCGCAGAAGTCAAGATCATCGGCATCCAGTTGGACATCGGCGCCCGGCAGAAGGCTCTCCAGTTGCTCGACACTACGGGGGCCGATGATCGAACTGGTAATGCCGGGCTGGTGCAGTACCCAGGCCACGGCCAGCTGTGCGGCCGTACAGCCTTTGGCATCCGCCCGCACTTTGAACCGGTGACCCACCTCAACGCCATCCGCGGTAATCCGTTCCCGAAACACTTCGCGCAGGGTTCCCCGGCAGCCATCAGGCAGGTTGTCAGCCTGGAGGTAGCGGCCGGCCAGGACCCCATGGGCCAGCGGTGCCCACGCCAGAACACCGATATCATAGGCCGCGCACATGGGCAGAATCTCGTTCTCGATGCGCCGATCCAGCAGGTTGTAGGGCGGCTGTTCGCAGACGATTTTAGGAAACCCATGGCGCTCGGCCAGGTGCATGGCCTCCACCGTGCGCCAGGCCGGATGGGTGGAACAGGCCAGATACCGGATCTTGCCATCACGGCGCAGTTGTTCCATGGCCGCCAGGGATTCCTCCTGGGGTACATTGAAATCCGTGCGGTGCAGAAAATAGATATCGATATGATCCACCTGCAGGTGCTTCAAGCTGCGCTCGCAGGCTTCGATGATGTGGTGGCGCGAATTGCCCCGATCGTTGGGTCCGGGCCCCATGCGATTGTAACATTTCGAAGTCAAAAGAATGTGCCGACGCCCCCCGTTGCGCTTGAGGGCCTCCCCCAGGATACGTTCGGCCTGGCCTTTGTTATAAATATCGGCGCAATCGATGAGGTTGATGCCGGCATCGATGGCGCTGTCGACCATGCGACAGGCCTCATCCAGTTCGGTCGGATTGCCGAAATTCATCGTGCCCAGCACCAGGGATGACACCCGGAGGCCTGACCTTCCCAACCGTCGGTATTCCATTTGGTTCTCCTTATTTTACGGGCATGGACCCGTCAGATCGTAAAGGGCGCTTCCTGTTTATCAAACCTGGCCCGACTTTGTACAGGTCTTGAGCCTGGCATGCGATGAACATTCGCGCTTCGCAATAGGGTGATCCGCTGTAACCCCACGCCTTAGAATAAATTCAGGCCGCCGTTACGGCACCTGCCGCCCGTATTAAACCCCGATAAGCGTCAGGTTAAAAATAGGCTTGACAGTCACGGGTGAATTGGATACTGAATTTTGTATACAAAATACAAAATACATTTTAGCGTGATTGTCAACCATTTCAACTTGCCAATCGTTAAGCGGAGAGGATTCATGCCAAATCTGGGAGCCGAACACGCCAACCTGGATCAGAAGGTATATCAAATTCTCAAAACCATGATCACGGAACGCAAGCTGCTGCCGGGCGAAAAAATCCGCCAGGAAAAGCTGGCTCAGGAACTCGGTATCAGCC
>JASFFM010000122.1:0-10381 GCA_050124295.1 Desulfobacterales bacterium
AGAGAAGACCTGACCCCTTTTTCTTTTTGGGTGACCCCTTTTCTGCCCCTTTCACCCTTTTATGAGCTTCGGTTGAACGCTACGATGCGGGTACCGATCGGCAGGGTTTGGGGTTGCATTTCAAGGGTCGTATTCGGGTTGTCCCGGAGAGCGCTTCAATCGTCATAGAGGGGAGTGCTGTGAACGGCTGACGCAATCTATCAATAGAATGGATCGCTTGCGGCGGTTAAGTGATAAAGGCGATCCCCGATGCATCGGGCGTGTCAAATTTTAGGGCCGCCGACCACAGGTCCAGCCAGAAGAATGGGTCTGCCAATCGCGGATGATGAGGGAGAGAATGGGGGTCCTGGCACCCCCGGCGTGTTGGGCTCCTTTTGACTTCCGGCCGCAAAGGGCCACCCAAAAAATGCGGCCGAAAGGCATCCGGCAGCCGCCTTGTTCGGCAGGCGATGGGGATGATGCAACCGGTCTTTAAGGCGCAGTGGCAGCAGCCTGCTGCCCGGCGATACGCCCGAACACGATGCATTCGGTGAGTGAACAACTGCCCAGACGGCTGGCGCCGTGAACCCCGCCGCAAACCTCACCGGCGGCGAACAGGCGGGGGATGGGGTGATTGTTGAGATCGATGACTTGCGCCTTGGGGTTGATACCGACCCCCCCAGGCGTGTAATGCACCTTCGGCCACAGCCGAATGGCATAGAAGGGCGCGCTGACCAAGGGTTGCGCGCCTTCAGCGAGCGGCTTACCGAACGGGTCCCTGCGCCCGTCCTTGATCAACCGGTTATAGGCCCCCACCGTCTCCTCCAGTCGGCCTTGGGGCATGTCGTAGGCCGCGGCCAGCTCCGTCAGGTCTGCAAACGCTTTCACATATCCGCGCTTGAGGCTATGCTCACGGCTTTCAGCCGCTTTTGCAGCGCCCTTGGCATCCACGATGCCCACACAACTATGGCCTGTCCGCATGATGGCGTCACTGCGTATTCGGCGATCCGCCCATTCATTGACCACCCGTTGACCGGTGGCGGGGTCCACCAGGATACCGCATGGATACACGCTGTAAGAAGCAAAGCTGGCCCCCCGACCATAGCCCGTTTCATCGGCACAGCCCCAGGGGCCCAGCTGGATCCAAGACAACTGGACCGGGGCCGCACCGATCGCCAGGGCCGCCACCAGGCCATCGGCCGTGGCCCCCCGATGGTTGGTGGAGCCAATGGCGGCATCCAGGCCGGGGTTCTGGAGCATACGGAATGGTATATCGCTGCCGAACCCCCCGGTGGCCAGGATGACCGCGCGTCGAGCCTGAATATGGCGTTCTGCCCCGCTGTGGCCGTCGGGGAAACGATAGTCGGATCGAAGCCCCACCCCGCGGACAATCCCCTGGCGGTCCCGATGCAGACATGTCAGGAGGCAGCGGGTTCTGATTTCAATGCCTTTTTCGTTTAGGCGGCGGCACTGTAGCTTGATAAAATCGGCCCCGGAGTGATTTTTGGTGGTCAGGCAGCGGGCCACGGAATGCCCTCCGAAACGATCCAGGCGATCCAGATACCGCACCCCCAGGGTGTGCCGTGTCCAGTCGATGGCCGCGCTGGCTTTCTCGGCCAGGACCTTTAACAGGGCCGGCTGATTGAGGCCCAAACCCGCCCTTCGCATATCCTCGTAGAAAAGCTCCGGCGAGTCATCGATGGCCTGCTTTTGCTGCAGGTAATTTTGCGGTGCCGCCACCCCGCCATCGCTGATGCGGGTATTGCCGCCGGTCACTTTCATCTTCTCCAGGACCGTCACCTCGGCACCGGCCGCATGCGCTTCCAGGGCCGCGGAGAGTCCCGCCAGGCCGCTGCCAATCACGACGACGTCCGTTTGTTCATCCCAATTTTGCATGCCGCCCTCCCATCGCCTCTCTCCGAAGGATCAAGGCCTTTAAAAAGCTTTTCGACTGTGGTTGGCCTTTAGAAGATCTGGCCATGCGCTCCTCATCGTCGCGCGCCTTCTTCTCCCTGGCCCGGCATCGGCACACATGCCCGGCACCCTGACACGATTCCATCTTTAGCGTATGCATCGGCACCCATCCACAGGAGCCGTCTTATTTTTCAGCCCAGCCCCAATCGTTCAATGCAAGGTGAAGGGTCAATTCGTCGCCGACAAGGCCATCCAAATCTTGGGCTGCGCAACCCCGTGCGCCCACAGCCTTTAGGGACCCTGCCATAGGTTGTAGAAATTGCACGGGCGCCCAAGCCTGGCTCCCGACACGGGTCGTTATCCAGACCCGGCCCGTATATTCGGTGCCTTTCCTCCCTGTGGCGATGGTTTCACCTTTCGTGATCATCACCGGGGCAGGGTAACTGGATTGAGGCGCTATTACAACGATGCCGTTCATCTTTGGCTTCTGCGATCCATTCCAATTCGTTCGAGCATGGCTGAGCGTTGGAATTTGGAGGGACCATCCTTGCCCCGCGGCATCGCTTGGACGGACGGCAAGCGATCAGCCGCTTGGCCTGTCATTTCCGGAATGGCGTCCGGGGGCCATTGATAAGGCGCGATTGACGCCGCACGACATACCCGCTGCAGTCGCCTTCCTGCACTATCCAGCAAAAACCGCCTTTAATACTTCGAGAACGCGCTCCCTCCCAAAAGGCGCTCCGCTGATATGCCGGTCAGCGTCTGCCAGGATGCGGTCCAAGTTGCCCCACTGCCTGTATTTTTTAAACGTGTCCTCACGCTGAATGCCCAGGGCTTCGGCCACCAGGTCAATATAGTTGGCGAGCCTGAAAGCGTAGCGGGGCTCCTCCTGCGCAAAGGTCTGGCTGCAATAGTGACATACCGTCACCAGTCGATCGGCCCCGGTGCGGGCCGCCTCCTGAAGACGAGCTTCCCGAATGCGGGCGCAGCTGGCCGGAAACCAGCAGGCGGCCCCGCTGCCGCAACAGACCGTGTTTTCCCCCCAGTGCTCCATCTCCCTCAGCGTCACCCCCGGCAATTGCCGCAGCACCTCACGGGGGCCGTGGCGATCGACCCCGGTGAAGGCGGATTTACAGGCCTCGTGCAGGGTGACGGTTCCGGCAGCCGCACGGGTGAGGCCCAGACGGTTCATGTTTTCCGCTAAATACTGGGGAAAGGAGATCACTTCAAACGGGAGCGCCATCGCAGATGAGATCATTTTCTCAAAGCAGCAATGGCAGGTCGGGCACCATAGCACGACCGCATCCGGCCGGAAACCCCTTATCGCGGCCACCAGTTCTTCCGCCCGCTGACAACCGCCCTTGATATGACCGAAAAACAAATGGTTTTCGCCGCAGCAATGATCCAAACCGGGCAGAAAGGCATAATCATCCCCGATGGCATTCATGATATCCAGGGCATGCAGAATCTTTTCCGGTTGGAAGTAAACATTGCAACCGGGGAAGAATACATACCGCGCCTTGCTCTTTTCGCTAACGGTCGTGATGCGCCTGTATTCCACCGCCGATACCTGGACGCTTGCCAGCACGCGATGCGCACTGGCAGGAGCTCCGGTATCCTTGAAGTCTGAATTCGCCAGCCCCCTGGCGACATACGCGCCCTTGATGATTTCGTTGATCAACATGGGGTTGAGGTCTTCGGGACACATGTCGGCCGTACACTTGAAACACGCCATACAGGCAAATGCTTTGCTGTAGGCCAACGGGTGGGGCGTCCCCTCGGCCATGACATCGAAGACCCCTTTCTGGACATCCTGAAAGGAAGACTCCCCAATATCCGTATACGGTAAAATCGGGCATCCCTGGGCACACAATCCGCATCGGGTACAGGCATCCAGGAAACGCCGTTTTTCTCGAGCATAAAGATCGATAAGGGTCACGAAACCGTTCTCCGAACGTAAAAAGAGGCCACTATACAGCCGCCATTAGATGTCGTCCTTCAGAAACATCGGTGTCTCCGGCGACCGGACCTGGCGTTCGGCATACCGCCGCGGCGATCGCCGCACAAACCCCAACATTTTATAAAGCGTCTGCAGGCGAGGATTTTTGGTCAGGGAGATAATGATCTGGTACCCGCGGCGGCGCGCTTCGTCGATAAAGGCGTTCACGGTAAAAACCCCGACCCGCTGGCCGCGAAAGCGGGTGGATATGGCCAAGGCACCCAACTCGGCGGTTTGGGCATCGATGGGGATCAGTTCTGCGCAGCCCACCACAATGCCATCGATCTGGGTCATGTAAAAATTCTCCCGGTGGGCGGTAATATAGGCCTTGCCCCGCGGCTTGAGGTAGCCTTTGGTCTTGTAAAGCTTCAGGATACCGGCCACCAGCTGCTCGTCGTCCGCGCTCAGAATCGGTAGGAAGGATTCCTGGAAATTGTTGGCGATCAGGGTACCGGTGCCTTCCACCGTGAAAAGCTCGTGCTTGATCGTGTTTTTCCGAATCGGCAGGATATGGACCCGATCCAGATGGCCCGCATCGATGCGCTGGCAGATCTTTTCCATCGTTGATTTGAAGCTGGCATTGGCGATCAGGTCGCCGTAGCGGTGCCAGGCATCACGGACGTGGCGGGTATCCAGGGTATTGAGGCGGCGCCCTTTGGGATCGGTGAGGTATTTGCGCTCTAAAAAGATCAGCTTGTATACCGGCGCCTGGCCAAGGACCTCAATGTAGAAATCCTTTTCGGGACGCACCCGGACGATGCGCGTTTCGGGCAGACGATCGGCGAGGGTCCGAAAATGCTTCTGATTGGCAAAACGATGGGCCATATTGTGAAACAGCGTGGTAATGATCCCCTGGCGGTTCAGGAATTTGATGTCGTTGATAACATCATCAAAATGATCGCGTAAAATCCCCTCCCGACAGGCGATGCTGACATGCCGGCCGGCGAGAATGCGGGTGTATTCTTCGATATAGAGCCTGGGCATGGTCGGACGGTTTCCTTCCGGTCCTCAATCGAGATGATGCGTCATGACTTAATCTGGCAAACCTGCCGGTTGCATGTCAATGGCGCCGGCAAAACGGATGAGGGCCGTACGCAAGGCTTCGCGGTCGGCGGGCGGCACCTGTTTGCCGTGGCCCTGGCCCTCGAATCGATGCGACAGGAGGCGCAATATCCTTTTGCGCCGATCGGCCTTGAGATCGACCCGCGCCACCAGATTTTCCCCGGCCAGCACCGGCAGGCAGTAATACCCGTACACCCTTTGACCGGCGGGCTTGAATATCTCCAAGACCTGGTCGAAAGCAAACAGCTTCGTGACGCGGCGGCGGTCCCAAAGCAACGGGTCGAAAGGCGACAGCAGAACGCCCCGGTCTTTGCGCGGACGCACCCTTTGGAGGCGCTCGGCCAGTTCCAGATCCTGCGGACGCACCCAGCCGGGCGTGCGGCGGCCGCCATCATCGACCAGGGCGCAAGGAACGATTTCCCCCTTCTCCGCCAGTCGAACCAAAGCGGCCTGCACATCGATCCGGGCGTTGCGCAGGCGCCATGTCTGGGAGAGGGTGCCCGTCGTCGCCCAGCCATGTCCCCGCAAGGCCTGCCGTATCAAATGTTCCAGCGCATCTCCCTTGTCCAGTGCTTTCCTGCGCCAGCGTTCCGGTATCACGCGCTCGGTCAGATCGTACACCCGCTGGAAATGTCGCCGTTCGCGAATCGCCAGGATCCCGGCCGACCAGAGGGCCGTGGCAACCCGCTTGGCGATCTTGAGATCCCACCACCCGCGGCTGCCGCGCCCTTCCATATCAATGGCGCGCAGGGGACCTTCCTCCCGGATGCGACGGGTCAAATCTTCTACCATACGGGGATATTTCCCGATGAGATCCCCCCACCAGGGATGATGCCGATAAGCTTCCCGGCGAAAGGCAAAAACGGGATACAGCGCAATGGGCAGCCAGCAGGCCTCGTGTCCCCAGTATTCGAACAAAGGCTCCCCCGGCTGGAGCAGCATTTCGGCCAGCGTGGGGTCAAACCCTTCCAGGCGGGACATTAAAACGATGGCATGGCTGCGGGCGCCGGCCACGGCCACCGTGTCCAGTTGCAGGTAACCGAAGCGTTCGATCACCCCATGGGCGGCCCTCCGCGCGCGCCGGCCAGCACCGGTGGCCCGCCGGGGCATATGGGTCCATTGCGGTTTGAGCAGGCCGGCCCGGGCCAGCGCCAGACGCCGGGCTTGTCTCAGATGGAGGGTGGGCATGGATACGATTATCGCTGCGATGGTTGCTCTCGAAAATCTCGCCCTGAAGGCCGAAAATCAGCGCTACGATAACACAGAGCCGCCGGAT
This sequence comes from Desulfobacterales bacterium, assembly GCA_050124295.1. Lineage (GTDB taxonomy): Bacteria > Desulfobacterota > Desulfobacteria > Desulfobacterales > UBA5852 > JABZFP01. The sequence continues at coordinate 6,231 of JASFFM010000122.1, forward strand.
GGGGAATACGTTGCGCGTTATCCCGCGCGATCCAGGGGACGGCCTGGAGAAGGCTTCGCCGCCCGGGGGTAGGTCAGGTAGGGAATGATGACATCGTTCTTGCTGCCGCCGGTGCCGTCATAAGTAATGGGCACCACCGGCACGCCGGTGACATCTTCGATCCGGCGGGCCATGGCCTCCGTGACCAGGGAGGGGCAGCAGAAGGCCGGACTGGCCTGGACGAACAAGCTCACATCCGGATGGTGTTTCTTGATATAGTGCACCTTGAGCAGATTATCCAGGGACTCGCCGGTGTGTTCGATGCGCACCCCGTATTGCGCCAGAATGGCTTCCGGCGAATCGTCGAAGGTTGCCATGGGCTCTCCCAGCAGTGACTCGAACATACGGTAGTAGGTCCGCTCGAGCCGGGTGATGGTGGTCATGAGAGCCTTTCCGGAAAGCAGGGTCAGATACTTGCCCTCGAAAAACCATTTGCGCAAATAGGGGTTGGCGATCATGCGCGCGTATTCGGTGTAGGGCGTGGTGACGACTTCTCCGCCGTGGCGTTCGATAAACCGGATCAGATCCTGGTTCATGACCCGGTTGTCACGGGAGTACAGATCCCCGAAGATGGCCACTTTGGGCCGTTTCGTTGGTTGGGTGGGTATTTTACCGAAACGCTCCAGCACCGCTGCCAGGGCGTCCTGTTTTCTGATCCGCCCCAGAAAAGCTTCGTATAGGATTTCCAGGCTCACCTCCAGGACCCTGTCCACAGCCCCGGCCTGGCATTCGTAGGGCCGCAGCCGACAGGCCACCCGTCGCAACAAACCGCCGAACATGTAGGCAAAAACGGCATTGAACGAGGCGCGGGGCGAGACATCCATAAAGAACAAATCCCCCACGTAGACCCCGGCCTTTTCAAGGCCATTACCGCGGGCATTGAGCAGGGACTTCATATGGTGGGGGTATAAAGCGATGTTGCAGGCCATACAGGCCTCGCTATTCCACAAGACCGCGTCTTGCGGCGCCAGGTTGTGCTTCTGGAGACACTCCGCGAATCCCTCCACCACGGCATTGATGGGAATGCATTGCCCGGTGTTGTCCCCCAGACTTTTGGCGATGGTGGCCTCGGTTTCATCCATCAATACGGCCGGCCGGCCTTCGCGCCGCAGCACAGCCTCCAGCAGACGACCGGTCAACCGGTCCCAGTTGGGCAGAACGATGGTGCGATCGGTTTTTGCGCGCCGCAGATCAGGATTCAAGCGATCGAGGTTCGGCCTTGCGTGGCGTGCGGCCCCCTGACGGTGATTACGAAAAGCCCGCACGGCCGCTTCGATGCGGGTTTCGTATCCGACGCTGGAATCATGTTCGTCAAGCTCCAGCACGAGATAGGGTTTAGCATGGGCCGCCATCAGCTTTTTGAAATAATCCTGGATAAAGGCATCCGGCGAACATTTAAACGAGGTCACGAGCACCGGATAATACCCGGGGGTTTGTGCGGCCACCTGGGCCGAGGCCATTACCCGGGCGCCATAACGCCAGTGAATTTCATTCAGCAGGGGCCGGATGGCGCGGATATCGTCTTCGCCAACGGCCAGCATATCCTGATAACAAACGTCGATCCCCTGACGCTGGAACAGGTCGGGGATACCGCAGTTGAGGGCGGGCGTAAAAAGGGTGTAGGGTCGACCCAGCAAAACGATGCGGATATCATCCGGGCGTCCCTGAAGATGGGCCCGCCACTGATCATTGAGGCGCTGTTGCCGCGTCTCCTGGAAACGGCTCGCTTCGTCGTAAGCCTGGCTCAGCTCCCAGAAAGTCACCTGTCCGCCCGGGAGGGCATTGACCATGCGGTAGAGTTCCCGGCGGGTGTGAAACCCCGTGTATAGATAGCGAATTAGGGGGGAGAGAATCTTCGCCCCGGACGCTGGGGTGGGCAGGCCCGCCAGCACCGCCGCGTACTGGGTATAATAGCAATACATGCGCCTGACCTTGCGCTCACCACTGCGGTCTTCCAGGTAGGTCGGCAGGAATATGTAATCACAGCGGTCCCGGAGATAATGCACATGGCCCTGCAGAGCCGTTATCGGTGCGCAAAACTCGGCATCCGCAAGCGGTTTGCCTTCCCGTACGGCATCCTTGAATCGCTCACTGGTAACGGTTGCGAACCCCAGTCGATCGAAAAAAAACTTCCAGCGCGGCAGATCTTCCACCATATGCCCCCCCGCGGGAAGACCGATGACCGGCCGGGATTTCGAATGGGCCTCTTTTTTAAACTGGAAGGTTTTACGGTGCTGGCGCAACAAATCAAAGACCCCCTTGTCGGCACGGACGAAATGCCGGGTGTCATAGTCACGACCACATAGGAAACCGTAGGCCACCGTCTCGCCTTCCACCTCGGCCACGGAGAGCTTGCAGCTGTTGGGGCACAGATTGCAGAGCTCCGCGCGCACCGGCACCTCGCTGCGCCATAGATCGATCCCCACGAAAGTGGTGCGGGCGGTCTTGCTGGCAGATTCGCCATGTTCGTCCCAGAGGGTCAGCGCCGTCCCCAGGGCACCGGTGAGGTGGCAATACTTGGAAACCAGAATGGGTTTTTTGAGCCGCTGTTCAAATGCCGCCACCAGGGCACGGTTCTTGGCGGTGGCCCCCTGAAAGAAGACCACATCGCCGATCTGGCTTTGGGTCGCCACCTTGAGCAGATAGTTTTCCCTGACCGAATGCAGCACCGCGGCCAGAACATCGTTCGTATCCCAGCCCTCCGTGAGAAAGTGGTTCAGATCCCGCTCCATGAATACCGTACAGCGGTCCGAAGACAACGGTGCGCAGCGGTGCGCGGTGCGATGTGCCAGGTCTTCCAACGAACAGCCCAACTTGGCAGCCTGTTCCTCGATAAAACTGCCGGTACCGGCGGCACATACCGTGTTCATGGTGGCCGAGGTGACACGGCCGTCCTGGAGGGTGGTGAACTTGGCGTCCTGCCCCCCGATTTCGATGATCGTGTCCACCTGGGGGTTCAATTCACAGGCTGCGCGGGCGTGGGCGGTAATTTCGTCCAACACCAGATCCGCCCCCATGATGCACCCGATGAATTTACGCCCGGAGCCGGTTGTACCGGCCGCCTTGACGGTCAGTTCAGATTGCTGGCGGTGGGTCAGATCATCGACCGCCTCCAGGATGCGCTGCAGGGCCGCCAGGGGTTGTCCGCCGGTCCGCGTGTAGAAGCCCGCCAAAACGGTCTTGTCCGGCGCCATCAGAACCGCTTTGGTGCTTGTGGATCCGATGTCCGTTCCCAGAAAAACCGCCTGCTGATGCGCCAAGGGGGCATAGCGATCCACTTCCACCGCCCGTCCGCTGCCCGCATCAGTGTCGTCCGGGTATCGGTATTGCTCCAGGCTCGTAAAATCAGGATAGGAGGAATGGGCAAGTGTCAGGGGCGGATAAGTGAACCTCTTTTTGCGGGAAGCGCTCAAGAGGAGATCCTCGGGGGAAGATAGTTGCAGGGCTTTCGGCGAACGCCCGTCATCTTTCAAACTAGCCGCCAGCATTGTCAGCCCCGCCCCCAGCGCGCCGGCCAGGTGCGGTTGTTCGGGAACGTCGACCGTCAGGGCGGCAATATCCGCCAGGTAACGACGCACGGCCTCATTGCGGGCCACGCCGCCGCAAAAGACCAACGGCTGAGGAAGCGATGCGTCTCCCAAAACGGTGTCGGCGATATTTTTGGCCAACCCGTGGCACAGGCCATCGCAAATGGCCTCCAGGCGATACCCCTCCTGCTGGGCGTGAATGAGATCGGTTTTGGCAAAAACGGCACACCGGGAGGCGATGCAGGGGCGCGGGTCTTTATTCTTCAAAGCCAGCGTGCTGATTTCCGCAGCCCCCGCCAGGTTGAGACGCCGGGCCTGCTGATCCAGAAAGGCGCCGGTTCCGGCGGCACAGGACGTGCTGGTGCGGCTGCCGAGGTATCCGCCATCGTCGCCCAGGCGTATCAGATGAAATTTTTCGCCGCCCACCTTGAGGATGGTCCGGACACCCGGCTGCCGGTAACGGGCCGCCGCGATACAGCAGATCTGGTCATCGATCCGCTCACTGGCCCGCACGATTTCAGGCGTTGCGGTGCTGGCGGCGACCCAAACAGGCCCTGACAGGTCGAACCCGGATGCCAGCTTGCG
>JASFFM010000123.1:0-10313 GCA_050124295.1 Desulfobacterales bacterium
GCCAGGGGAAGAGCCGCCACAATCTCGCTGATATCGAGAATTCCGGGGGGGCCTTTATGCTCCCACTCCTTGGCCAGCAGGGCCAGAATGTGTGTTTGTGCTTCGATCATCTGGGTAACTTATCTGAACCGGGTGGCAAAAACGATCGCGCCCCCGTTCGTCCTTGGCCCTCCGGGTGTGCCGCACCGTCTGCGTGACAGGCCGCAGTGCTTTTCTTCCGCAGCCCTCGGGAATCTCCGCACCATAGGCCAAACGTGCCCCTGCGATGGTGCCTGGACCGTCTCACGATCCGGGGGTCTACAAGCACCATCGCGTGGATTGTTGGCTGCGATTAAAAAGGCCATCTTCCGACCAGCCGCGGTCCGTTCTCCGTCAGGCGCAGCAGCACACCCTCTCCCGAGGATACCCCTTCGCCGCTCATGGCAGCGATGGTGACGTAGTGCGTGACCATGATGATAAGCGGACCATCGCGCGGCTGCTCGGCCAGGAAGGTCCCCAGGGCCTCGATTCGGCCACCGCGATCCTCCGGGCGGTTGAAGAAGGAATTCAAGGCCGGTAACGGCCGGACGGTGCCCACATCCATCAAGCGGGCGGTTTCCAGACACCGGCACCATTGGCTGGCGTAGATGCGCGCTGCGGTGATTCCCTGGCGGCGGAGTAAAGCACCCATTTCCCGGGCCTGTTGCCGGCCGCGGGCGTCCAGATTGCGCTGGGTGCTGCAATCCTCCAGCCTGAAATGGGCCGGGTCGCCGCTGCCCGGGGCCAGGGCATGACGAACCATCAAAACGGTCCCGCCGTCAAGGAGGGCCCCGGTCAGATTCGGCCGATCGCTCGACGCAGCGGGGGTCGATGATAGCCCTCCCGCGGTCAGAAAAAAAAGAACCAGGACCATCATCAAGCGGGCCCACAACATCGGCCTTCTGGGCAGCGATCGCCTGGGGGTCGCCAGAATCGGGGCGGTGTGGCGTCTGCCCCGGCCGAAACCGGGCGCGCTTGCGCCGGTGATTGCATGGTGATGGTTGTTCATGGTCATACGATGATTCTCCGGGAACAACGTAAGGCGCAAATCGGTGGCGTAAAGGCCGCGCACCAAGACGGTGCCGCATCCGAAGCAATGCTTGTCCCGGTCAATATGCAGGTGGGGTCATCTCCCCTAAGATTTCGGCATAATTGACAATGGAGTGATCGTAAAGAACGTTGGGGCCGCCGTGGTCGCGGTCCACGATGGTCCGTTGTTCGCCATGGTGCTTGAAGTTGAAGGGTGCCATCGTGGGCACAATGCGGGGTACGGGATCATGGCCGTTAACATACCGGATATGGCCGGCGGCATTGGTGATCGTGCGCTGAATATCCTGTCCGACACGGGGCTCGCCGAAAGTGACAATTTGCTCGAAGGCGTAGGTCATACCGGCAATCACCGCCATAGCACCCCCCAGACTGTGGCCTGTCACGTAGATCGGTCTCGGGGATGATTTCTGCAAGCGGGCCAAATCCTCTTCGATGGCCGGCCAGAGCGCCCGGGTGGCTTCCAGAAAACCGCGATGCACATGGGATTGCCGGTAAGGGACGGCGATGAAATTAAGATCGTCCAGAAGGTCGGTCAACAGAAAGGTATCCAGCGCGTCGGGCAGCTGCCAGCCGAATTTTTGGGCCGCGGCCTGCCATCCGGCCGGTGTCTGGATGCGGATTCGCTCGGAGGCCTCGGTGCCCCTGAAAGACAGGATGCCCCGCTCGTGCCAGACGGCCAGAAAGGCTTGTCTTCCCCGCATCACCGGCCCCGGGGTGTCGCCACTGGCATAGAAACGGGTGGTGGCTCCCAACCCACGGAATAAAACCGCCATCGCTTCGGGCGCACAATAGGCGGCGTGCGCCATATTGGCCAAAACCCACATGGGGTTGACCTGCCAGGCGCGGTTCAACATCGCCCTTGTGGTGACGCCGGGAAAAGGTGGATACCGTCGCGGGTTCAGAACGGCATCCATGGAGCGGCCGATACGCGTCTTCATCATCATCTCCAGTGGGTATCCGGTTCATGTCGCCGCCCCCCCGGCGGCGAGAAAACATCAATTTTCTTCCAAGGGACGACAGTGGGTTTCCCGGGTGAAGCACAACAGCAATAAGGCCATCGCCGTCCAGGCGAGCATCAGGTTGAAGCCCGCCCGGTAGGCCGCTAGCCCGTAAACCCGGATGCCATCCATGGTTTGGCCGCTCCAGCCCAGATCGAGCATCCAACCCACCAGGGGCTGCAGCAGCATGGGGCCGGTCATTACACCCATATTGATCAGGCCGGTCGCGGTGCCGGTCAGTGTCGCCGGGACGGACTCTTTGACAAAAGCAAAGCTGATGATCATGCACCCGGAGCCCAGGCCGACGATCACCAGCATCGCCAGAAGGGCCGCCCGGGGCAGCTGGCCGGCGTACACCACGACGACCCAGCCCGCCAGGGCCATCACTGAGCCTGCCATGTAGAGCGGTTTGCGTCGGCCGAAATGATCCGACAGCCAGCCAAAGAGGGGGCCGCCCAGGGCCCAGGCCACCAGCAGGGTGGTCGTGAACACCGAAGCCCGGGCGGGACTCAGACCGTGGTGGGTGGTGAAAAAGGGAACACCCCATAGACCGGAGAAGGTCAACACCGGTCCCACCAGGCCGCCCGGGATCAGAAAGAGCAAGGCCGTGTTCTGGTAGCGGATGACTTTGCCCAGCCCGGCCAGAACGGACAGACGCTGGGCGGGGGTGGCCTGATTCCCGGTGGGGCGCCAGTCGGCAAAGCCCCGATCGTGAGGATGATCGCGCACCTGGAGCCAGATCGCGGCGGCGATGGCGAATGTCACCAGGCCGGAGACCATGATGGTGGCGCGCCAGCCGTATAGATCCAGCAGCAGCCGCAGCGGGGGACCGGCACCGACGGCGCCGACAATGCCCACCAAGAGGGCCATGCCGGCGGCCAGGGCATAGAATCGCGGGGGAAGCCAGTTGTTGGCCAGTTGCAACAGGCCCACGAAAGCCACGGCCACTGACCCTCCGATCAACAGGCGCCCCAGGCCCACCAGCAGCATGCCCGGGGCCAGGGCGAAGAGCAGGGTGCCGACCCCGGCCACCAGAGCCCCGACGCTCATCAAGCGCCGTGGCCCCCAGAGGTCGGCGATAATGCCGGTCGGGATCTGCATGGCAACGTAGCTGTAGAAATACAGCGCGGAAAGATTGCCCAGGGCCGCCGCGCCGATCTGAAACTCACGCATCAGGGCGTCGGTCATCACGGCCGGGGCCACCCGTTGGAAAAAGGCCATCAGGTAAAAGAGCGCACCGATCCCCCAAACCAGCCAGGCCAGTCGAAGGGGGGGCGAAGGCACTTTTTGCGGTGAAATCATGGTGTCAGTTTCGCAGGTCAAAATAACAGCCCGGCCGCAGCAAGGCCACCGGGGTCGGTAAATGCTTCCCATGACCGGCAACGCTGTGAGCCATAGCCCCTGTCCGGAGCGCTGTCAATTGAAATATCCCCAGGGATTTGCTTCGGCGGGTCAGGCTTCAACCGTTGTGCGGTGCAGGATCATTGCGCGACGACAGGTAGAAATGCCACAGGATGCGGGCCGCCACGGCCCGCCAGGGGCGCCAGATTTCGCCGAGCGCATCGAAGGCGGCTGCAGAAGGCATTTCGGGAAGACATTTGACCTTCATCAAAGCCGCCCTCAGGGCCAGATCGCCCGGTGGCCAGATGTCCGGCCGCCGGAGGGCCATCAATAGATAGATATCGGCGGTCCAGGGCCCGATGCCTTTGATCTGAACCAGGGCCTGGCGGACGGCGGTATCGGACGCGTGCGGCAATCGATTCAGAGCCAGCCGTCGCGTGGCGATCGCCTCGGCCAGGTCAGTGCAGGAGGCCAGTTTCTGGCGCGTGAGCCCGACGGCCTTGAGGCGTGACGGATCGATGCGTCGGAAGTGTATGGCCGAAAAGGGGCAGACGAGATCCGCCAGCCGATCGAACACCGCGCGAGCCGATGCCAGCGAAACCTGCTGCTCCAGAATAATGTGAACCAGCGTGGCAAAACAGGGTTTGCGGCGCCACATGGGCGGAGGGCCGCACCGCTCGACAGCCCGGGCGAGATCCGGGTCACGGGCGGTCAGGCGCCTCAGACCGCGCTGGAACGAGGCCGTGGTCAGTGAATCAGGCATGGGCTTGCGTTGTCTCCCTGGTCTGCGCTGCGGTCGAGGTGATAAAATAATCTAGCGGCCCATTGGTGAGCTGTAAAGCTAACGCCTGAAAAACGAGCGCATGCCGGGCGTCTAAACTTCCGTTGTCGGAGCTAGCGTTTGTCTGCCCACGGATGGCGTCCCAGATCATGGGCATGCCGGGTGTGATTTGGCAACCCCCGGCCGAATTCGCCGAAATGGGCGCCGATCTTTAATACGGGTTCTCCGGAAAGCCTGTTTGCGAGGCGTGCGAAAGATCGCTCCTCGATTGGGGTCTCCGTGACACCGTTGTAACGATCCCTCATCCCGTCCAACCGTTTTCAGCGTGGGCCCATCACCGTGCCCCCAAACATGATAAGATGTGTTATGCGCTGGGTGTACACGTTCGCCGTCGGCCGTACGCATTTGCCGCAACACGGCAGCGCAGGATCACAACGCCGGTTTATGCGGGAGCGACAAGCCGCATCGAAACCCCGGCCGATTCACCCAAGATGGCCCTTGTGGTTATGATCGATTTTACCTAATTTAGGCCCCTAACGGGAGGACGGGATGCCATTTACGAATATTGAAAACACACGCGCACGTCTGGAAGACGCCGGCTATGTCAGTACCACGGAAATCGCGACGGTGGTTTTCTTGGCCGCGGCCGACGACAAACCGATTCTGGTGGAGGGACCGGCCGGGGTGGGTAAAACGGAGTTGGCCAAGGCCGTCGCCCGGGCGTTGGGACATGCGTTGGTCCGTCTGCAGTGCTACGAAGGGCTGGACGAGGCCAAGGCCCTCTACGAGTGGGAATACGCCAAGCAGCTGCTCTACACCCAGATCGTGCGGGACAAGATCAGCGACGTGGTGGCCCACGCCGACACCCTGCAGGAGGCGGTGGACGGCATTGCCGCCCAAGCGGACGCTTTCTTCTCGGAGCGTTTCCTGCTGCCGCGCCCGCTGCTGAAAGCCATCCTTGCGCCGAAACCGGTGGTCCTTCTGGTGGACGAGATCGATAAGGCCGATCCGGAGTTCGAGGCCTTTCTGCTGGAGTTGTTGAGCGATTTTCAAGTGACGATACCCGAACTGGGCACCCGCCGGGCCGTCCACCGGCCTTTTGTGGTCCTCACCTCCAATAACTTCCGCGACATGAGCGATGCCCTCAAACGCCGCTGTCTGCACCTGTACATCGATTATCCGGGTCCCGAAATCGAAAAGGCGATTGTCCGCCGCCGCATACCGCAGATTCCTGACCGTTTGGCCGATCAGATGATCAGCGCGATGGCGCGCATCCGGCGGCTCGATCTGAAGAAAAAGCCCAGCATTGCCGAGAGCCTCGACTGGGCCCGGGCGTTGATTAGTCTGCAGCTGGAAAGCCTCTCCCGGGAAGCGCTGATGGCGACACTCAATGTCATTTGCAAATACCGTGAAGATGCCCAACGGGTGCACCGGGAAGTCGATCAGGTGGTGAACTTCCCTTAGCCCCGCGGGCATTTTGGCCTGGTTGTCGATCAGGGGGAGAAGGGCCCTATGGAAGCCATGATCCTCAAATTTGTTGCCTCGGCCCGGGCGGCCGGGCTGCGTATCTCCACCGCCGAGACCATCAGCTGTCTTAAGCAGCTGCCCCGGGTGGATGTTTTGGACGAGGCCCAGTTTGTCACCGTGCTGCGGGCCAATTTTGCCAAAAGCCGTTTGGCCCAGGCCCGCTTCGATCATCTCTACGATCTCTTTTTCCATGAATTACGCGAAGATCTCGATCCGGCTGCCACGCGTCTGGCCGAACCCATGGCGACCCTGCGGCAGATTCTCCTGGACATCGAACCTTCGATGCCGGCCATGCCGGCCATCGCCGACTTTATCGCCGCCCAGCCGGCGGCGTATCTGAAAATGCTGCAGGCAATTCAATCCGAGGTCGGGAGCACCGAAGGGGGCGGTCCCCGGGGGCCCGGATCCAATCTGGGCGGGATTGTGCGACGTTTGCCCGTACGGCAGGCCTTGCAACAGGCCCGTCGGGCGGTGAATGATTTTCTGGCGCAAAACAGGGACCAGATTCACTGGGAAACCCGCCAGGCCTTGATGCAGCATGTTGATCGGCGCCTGGATACCGCGTGGCGTCTCCTGGCCGGCAATCATGCACCGCACATGATGCCGGAGGCCCCAAAACCGGCCGCCAGGCAAGCGTTCGGCGATCTCGGCCGACAGCCGTTTGCCAATCTGTCCCCGGGCGAGATGGTTCGCCTGCGCGATGTCATCGCCCGGCTGGTGCGCAAGCTGAAAGATATGGCCGGCCTGCGCCATGCGGCCCGATCACGGGGCATTTTAGACGTCAAACGTACCCTGCGGGCGGCAGCGCGCACCCAGGGGATACCGATCGTCCTCAAATTCCGCCGCCGACCGCCACGCAAAGGGCGAATCGTGGTGCTCTGCGATGTGTCCGGATCGGTCTGGTCTTCGGCCCGTTTCATGCTGACCATGCTCTACGCGCTTCAGGACTGCTTCGACCGCGTAAAGAGCTTTGTCTTCGTCGATGCGCCGGTCGAGGTCACCCGCTATTTCGACAAATTCGCGGTCGACCGCGCCCTGGAAGAGATTTTACACCATCCGGAGATTGCCTACGGTGCGGCCACCGACTACGGGCGGACGCTACGATTGTTCGCGGCCCGTCACCTGGATTCGATCAACAAAAAGACCACCGTGATCATGATCGGCGACGGCCGCACCAACTACGGCAACCCCGAAGAAGGCATCCTGGAAGATATCCGCGACCGCAGCCGTCGGGTGATCTGGCTGAACCCGGAAACCGAGCAGTTCTGGAATTCCGGGGACAGTGAAATGCGGACCTATAGCGCTTTCTGCAACGAGGTGCGGGCCTGCTGGAATCTCGACCAGCTGGCGGATTTCATCCAGGATCTTGTGCTGTGAGCGTCGTTGGGGCGTGTTTGCGGCCATCGATGGCTTTCCCCAATACGCGCACCGGGGCGCAAGCCCTAAAAATGCCGCCAAGAACATTGCCTGCCGCCCTAATTTGGTGTAAATAAGAGAAGTTTCAAGCGATCGGTCGTCATGGGGACCGGAGCGGAATCGTCAACGGAGGGGATAAGCGGTTGGTCGATATGGCGAAGCAAACCACCGAAGCAAAGCCTGCTGAAGCGCGGCTCAAAGAGAGCGAGGCACGCTATCAAAGCCTCTTTGAAAATGTTTCCGACGGTATTCTCCTGCTCGATGATCGGGAAACCATCCTCAGCGCCAACCCGATGATCCTCAAGCTTTTGGGCTACCGGCGCAATGAGATCGAAGGCAAAAAGCTTGTCGAGCTCCTGCATCCCGAAGATCCTCTTCATCTTTGGTCGGCAATTCAGCAGCTGCCCGCGGGAGAAATGCTTGCCGCCGCGTGCCGGCTGCGGCATAAAAATGGCGGCCACACCCGATTCGAGCAGCATGCCAGCCGCATTGCGGACACCCGGATTTTAGCCCTGTTTCGTGTCATCGCGACAGGGCCAGACGACCATCAGGACATCCAGGAGGCCCTGCAAAACGCGGAGGACTCGGAAACACAACTCGAAGATGCGATCAGCCGGGTCAATACCATGGCGATGGAGGCCGAAGTCGCCTCCATCGAGATGGACCAGATATTCAATGCCACCTCGGATGGCATTTGTGTGATCAATAAAGACTTTCAGGTTTCCAAATACAATCAACTGTTGCGGGACATGATGGCGCAAATGGGTCAGGAAATGGTCAAAGCGAACTGCAGCCAGGTCCTGGCCCACGAACTTTGCGGGACCGAGCGCTGTTTGATGAATCGCATCCTCAAGGAAGACCTGGACAGGATCGAGGAAGAAATTGAAGTTGAATCCACGGACGGGCGCAAGTTGACGTTTATCGTCACCGCCCAGCCCCTGATGGATTTGACGGCCGAAACCATTGGGGTGGTGGAAAGCTTCAAAGATATTACCGATCGCAAACAAATCGAAAGGGAGCTTCGACGTTTGGCCGTGACCGATCCTTTAACGGGCGCCTTCAACCGGCGTGAATTCATGCGCCGGGCCCAGGAAGAAATCGAGCGCAGCAAACGCTACCATACACCCCTAACGCTGCTGATGCTCGATATCGACAAATTCAAAGCGGTCAACGATACCTATGGCCACGATGCCGGCGATGAGGTCCTCAAAAGCATGGTTGCCGGGAGCCTGGCCACCCTTCGCGCATCGGACATCTTCTGCCGCTTGGGCGGTGAGGAATTCGGGGCCATCCTCACCCATACGGCGCCCGAGGAAGGCTTCCTGGCGGCCGAGCGCCTGCGCAAGGCCATGAAGGCCCTGGTGGTGAAAATCCCCCGCGGCGTCGTGCGCTTCACCGTGAGTATTGGCCTGGCTTCCATGGTCCAGGCCGACCTGTCCCTTGAAGGCATTATGAAAAGGGCCGACGATGCCCTTTACGAAGCCAAACAACAGGGGCGGGACCGTGTCATCAAGGCGTCCTAGCCACGGACCATCTTAACGCTGGAGATCATTTCATCTTGTGCTGGAAAATGCTTGACAGGTGAAGGGGAAGGCCCTATAATTCGATATATGTCAAACAATCAAAAAACACCTGTCGAAGATCTGGCCGATATCTTCAAGGCTTTGTCCAATCCGAACCGGCTCAGGATTTTTCTCCGCTTGACCACCTGCTGCCGGCCGGGAACCGTGGGATTATATGACCAGCGTCACGATGCGGATGCTATGTTCGTTGGCGATCTGGGCCGGGACCTGGCGATCGGTAAACCCACTGTATCGCATCACATCAAGGAGCTGCGGCGGGTGGGCATTATCCGCGCCGAGCGCCGGGGCCAAAAGATTGCCTGCTGGGTGGACCCGGGTATCCTGGAGGCGCTGAAACAATTTTTTACCTTCTAAATTTTTTTGGGACAACAATTCGATAGTTGTCAAATATTAGAACAAAAAAGGAGGATCCCATGCCAACCTATTTTCCGCGTTTGGAAGACAAAGCGTCGCTGGAGATGATACCGCAAGATCGCCAGTGGCCTTTAGATATGAACACGAGGGCCACCGGTTTGCTGAAGCGCTACGACAGTTGCGCCCAGGCAATCTTATGGGCTTTTATGGAAGCGCTGGAGATGAAAGAACGGATGGTCTTGCGGGCCGGCGGGGCCATGCAGGGCGGCATGATGTGCTCCCTTACCTGCGGGGTGCACACGGCCGGGCTGATGGTCCTGGGCCTGCTGATGGGAAGAGAAGATCTCAAAACGGGATTGGACGGCCTGATGCCGATAGTCGTTCCGTCCCAGGAGCTTGTCCGCAGACTCAACCGACGCTTGGGCGGGCATTCCTGTCTGGCGATGACGGGGGTCGACTTTAACGATCTGGCCGCCGCCCTGCGCTACAAAATGTCCCCGGATCATGAAGCATGCGTTCAACGCGTGGGCGCAGGGGCGGCCACGATCGCGCAATTTTTGCAGGAGTTGAACAAAAGGGGCGATCTCTTCCGAGTGGATGGAAGGGGGAGCGAGCGGACTGCCCCAAGTCAACATTAAAGTCAAAACGACTTTCCGTGATCTGCCATCAGGGTCGTCAGCAGGGACATACTGGCGGTTTCACTCCGGCGGTCCCGATCTAATGCAGGATTCCAGGCGGAGACGGAAATCGCCGCAATCCGTGCGGTCATGGCCAAGCGCCGAAAGACGGCCTGCAGGAGCGCCACCGGGGGCCCGCCCCGGGCCGGGTAGTTCTGCGCCGGAGAGGCTTCTAAGGCGACCACATCCACGTCGAAGTGAACGTAGAGCGGTCCCTCGGGAGGGGGGATCTCGAGAAGAACCTCCGGATCGGGAAAGTGGACCACATCCGATGCCGCAAGCAAGGTCTTTTCCTGGGGATCCAGGTCTCGCCCGTCCGATAAAATGATCTGCTTTTCGGCGACGGGGTCGAGACCGACAGCCCGTAGCAGGGCGAGATCCCCTCGGCCGGCAATCATGGCCAGAGGCATGCCACCGATAAAGCCGCTCGGTGTCGTATCCATGGTATTGAAATCCCCGTGGGCGTCAAACCACATCAGTGTCGGCCGAATCCCGCTTTGCTGCAGACCGGCCAGCAGGCCAATCGCCGCACAGCAGTCCCCGGCAATGCTCACCGGCCGATCGCCAT
>JASFFM010000124.1:0-10303 GCA_050124295.1 Desulfobacterales bacterium
AGAGTGTCTACCCGGATGCCGAATTGCGCGCCCATGCCCAAGCCCGCATGGCTGCGATGCGCGAAGGGGTCAACCTGGAAGCCGAAGAGTGGGAAATCACCCGCGCCGATGGGGGCAAACGCACCCTGCGCATCTCCACTTCCGTGTTGGATCAGGAGGACCGCTCACCCCGCGTGATGGCCATTATGCACGATGTCACAGCGCAGCGGCAGGCCGAGGAGCGGCTCAGGAAAACGCATCAGGATCTTGAGCGCCAATTGGCGCGGCAGTCCACCTCCCTGGTCGATGCCAGCCAGGCCCTGAAGGATAGCGATGCACGCTATCGCTCCCTTTTCGAGCACGCCAGCGACGCCCTTTTTATCGAAAACGACGACGATCAAATCCTCGATGCCAACCCGAAAGCCTGTGAGCTGCTCGGGTATTCCCGGGAAGAATTACGCACCATGACCGTCCCCGACATCCAGGCCCCCGAGTGTCGGGGGGAGAAGGGCGCGGTCTTGCGCGACGAACTCAACGAACATCGGGGAAAGCCCTTCGAAGTGGTCGATCTTCACAAAGACGGAACCCGGATCCCGGTGGAGGTCACCAACACCCGGTTCGGCAATGAGGGACTCATTTTGAGCATCGTTCGGGACATCCGCGAACGCAAGCTTGTCGAACAGGAACGCCGAAACGCCTATCAGATTTTAGAAAACAGTCCCGTGACCGCCTTCCTGTGGCGCAACGAGACGGACTGGCCGGTGACTTATGTTACCCGAAACGTCGTTCGCATTTTTGGATATTCGGCCGAAGACTTCCAGTCCGGCCGTATCGCCTACAGCAGGGTGGTACATCCCGAGGATCTTGAGCGTGTGACCCGCGAAGTATTCACCTACAGCCAGGAAACCGATCGGGAGGCCTTCAGTCATGAGCCCTATCGGATTGTGGCCAAGGACGGTACCGTTCGATGGGTCGATGACAAGACCTTCATTCGCCGGGATCAAAATGGGCGCATCACCCACTACCAAGGCCTCGTTGAAGATCGAACCGAGCAGGTCACCGCTTCGGATGCGCTTCGCCGGGCCAAACGGCAACAGTCGGCCATTCTTGAAAATATTCCCGACATCGCCTGGCTAAAGGATCGGGAAAGCCGATTCATCGCCGTCAATGGCCCTTTTGCCAAAGCCTGCGGACAGACCCCGGCCGAGGTCGTCGGCCAAACCGACCTGGACATCTGGCCCCGATCGTTGGCGGAAAGGTATCGCGCGGATGATGCCGAGGTCATACTAACCCGCCGGCAAAAAACCGTCGAGGAGCCGCTATTGGTATCCTCAGGGCAAAGGAAGTTGATTGAGACCATCAAAACACCGATCTTTGACGATGAGGGTCATCTCATCGGCACGACGGGCATTGCCCGGGACATTACCCGGCGCAAGCAATTGGAAGAAGACCTGCTGGCCGAAAAAGAACGCCTGGCGGTGACCCTGCGCAGTATCGGCGATGCCGTCATCACCACCGACCGGCAAGGCCGGATCACCCTGATGAACCCCATCGCCGAGCGCCTCACCGGCTGGCCCGAGGCGGATGCACTGGGCCGACCGCTGATGGAGGTCTTTAAGATTGTCAACGAGCAGACCCGCGAGCCTTGTGCCAATCCCGTAGAAAAAGTTTTGGCCACCGCGCAGGTCATTGGCTTGGCCAATCAAACCCTTTTGGTGGCCAAAAACGGCCAAGAATTTATCATCGCCGACAGCGGTGCCCCCATTTTAAACTCACAGGGTGAGATCACCGGGGTGGTATTGGTATTTCGTGACATCACCGACCAGCAGCGTACCGAAAAAGAACTTCTCAAAATGGAAAAATTGAGTTCTCTGGGGGTGCTGGCCGGCGGCCTCGCCCATGACTTCAACAATTTTTTGACCGGCATCATCGGCAATCTGTCGCTAGCCAAATTGGATATCCAGCCGGGCAATTCGATTCTCCGTACGCTGAATGAGATGGAAAAAGCGGCTCTGCGGGCCAAGGATCTGACCCAGCAGCTGCTGACCTTTTCCAAGGGGGGCGAACCCGTCAAGCACACCCTCTGCATTGTCGATCTGGTGCGCGAATCGGCCCAATTTGCCCTGCACGGATCCAATGTCCGCTGCACCTTTGATTTTGATGAGGCCCTGCAGCCCACGGATGTCGATGAAGGGCAGATTGCCCAGGTCATGCACAACCTCGTTATCAACGCTGATCAGGCCATGCCCAATGGCGGCACGGTGTCCATTGAAGGTGTCAATGTGACCCTTCCCCCGGACAATCCCTTTGCTCTGAACCCCGGGCGCTACATTCAACTTTCCATCCGCGACGAGGGGATGGGCATCCATCGCGACCATCTAAAGAAAGTTTTCGATCCCTATTTCTCCACCAAGCAAAAAGGCAGCGGGCTGGGCCTGGCGGTGGCCTACAGCATCATTGCGAAACACGATGGGCAACTGACCGTGGATTCTAAACTGGGCGAGGGCACCACCTTCACCCTTCTGCTGCCGGCTTCCGAAAGCGCCGAAGGGATGGCCACCGAGGCGGGCACGGGTTTCATGATGGGCAGCGGACGCGTCCTGGTGATGGATGACGAGGATTTTATTCGCGAATTGGCCAAGGCGATGCTGGGTAAAATGGGGTATGAGGTCGAACTCGCCCAGGATGGTCAGGCGGCCGTGAAAATGTACGCAAACGCATTAGCGGCCGGCGTGCCCTTTGATGCGGTCATTCTTGATTTGACCATTCCAGGCGGCATGGGGGGCAAGGAAGCCTTGGGCCATCTTTTAACCCTGGACCCCAATGTGCGCGCCATTGTCTCCAGCGGCTATTCCAATGATCCCGTCATGGCCAACCACACCAATTACGGATTTTGCGGGGCTGTGCATAAGCCCTATTTGGTGCAGGAGATGAGCCAGGTGCTCAAAGCGGTGATTGCCACTTAGCCCGGAAAGTTCACAAGTTGGTGGCCTCCCGTACAAGGTATTCCAGGGGGCCACGGTTCGCCTTCGACCCCAAGCGCCCCATAGGGCCGCAAAGGATTAATTCAGGCTTGCCCGCCGGGTGAAAATGGGATGCCTAGGGTTATGAAAGGCGCCCCTCACCAAGGGGTGCCGGACCCATTTAGCCCAACCTTCGGCAAGCCAGAAAACCAATCCCCCCGGCAGGTGAGCACCCATATTTGCATCCCCTATTCGGGATAAAGACAATGCCCGCGGCATGGGATCAATTAGCCCTGTGCCGCGGGCCCCTTGTTGATGTCTCGATTTTGGTCACCCGAGCGCCGGTCACCATGGGAAGCCGGGATTGTTTTTGCCGCCCCAGGGCTTCCCATGCCAGCGTTTAGGCCGCCATGCCTTCCTGGTTGCGGTCGGACCGCGAGGCGACATCCACGAGCGACTCCGTCCTTACAGCTTCTGCCAGATCGGTGAGTTTCTGACCGGTGATAACCTCATCTTTCAGTAGGAGGGTCGCGGTTCTCACGAGTAAATCCTTGTTTTTTCTCAGAATCGACAAGGCGACTTCATATTGGTCATCGATGATTCGGCGGACTTCTTCATCGATCACCTGGGCCGTATCGTCACTGTACTCTCCGCTGCCATCCTGCGCCGGGTTGAGGAACGCCATCTGACGCTTGTGGGCAAAGTAGACCTGTCCCAAACGTTCGCTCATTCCATACTCCTTGACCATGCTGCGTGCGGTGTCGGTGGCGCGGGACAAGTCGTTGTGGGCGCCAGTGGAAATATCGTTGAAAATAAGCTCCTCTGCCGCCCGGCCACCCAGCAGGGTGGCGATACGGTTGTTGAGTTCGGTTTTGCGCATCAGGAAGCGATCTTCGGTGGGAACCTGCATGGTGTATCCCAGGGCCGCGATGCCGCGCGGTATGATTGATATCTTCTGCACAGGATCGGTTCCTGGCAAGGCCATGGCCACGATCGCATGACCCAGTTCATGATAGGCGACAATCTCTTTTTCTTCAGGATTGATCAGACGATTTTTCTTTTCCAATCCAGCCACGACACGTTCGACGGCCTCTTCGATCTCAGCCATGCCGAGATGCTTTTTGTTGCGCCGAACGGCCAGCAGAGCGGCCTCATTGACGAGATTGGCCAAATCGGCGCCAACCATGCCGGCGGTCATACCGGCAATTTTTTCAGCATCGATATCGCCTTCCGTTTTTACCTTCTCCAGATAGATTTTGAGGATGTCCGTGCGCCCGATTTTGTCCGGGCGATCCACGAGAACCTGGCGGTCGAAACGACCAGGGCGCAGCAGGGCCGGGTCTAAAATTTCAGGACGGTTCGTGGCAGCCATTAAAATGACGCCCACGTTCGCATCAAAGCCGTCAAGTTCCACAAGGAGCTGATTTAGGGTCTGCTCTCTTTCGTCGTGACCTCCAGCCATGCCGACCCCACGCGCTTTACCCAGCGCATCAAGCTCATCAATAAAAATGATGCAGGGTGCTTTGGCTTTGGCCTCCTTGAAAAGATCCCGCACGCGGGCGGCGCCCAGGCCAACAAACATTTCCACGAATTCAGAGCCGCTCATACTGAAGAAGGGAACCCCACTTTCACCAGCTACGGCTTTGGCCAAAAGGGTTTTACCCGTACCGGGAGGACCAACCAGTAAAATGCCGCGAGGAATCTGGCCACCGACGCTTGTATAACGCTCGGGTTCCTGCAAAAAGGCGGTTACCTCTTCAAGTTCCTGCTTGGCCTCGTCGACGCCGGCAGCATCTTTGAAGCGTACAGGGACATCATCGACCATATAAATTTTGGCTTTGTTCTTGCCGATGGTCATGATGCCGGACTGCTGCTGGAAGCGACGCATCATGAAAATCCAAATGCCGAAAAACAAAGCAATGGGTATGACCCAAGACATCACCGTTCCAAAGAAATTGGACTCGATTCGGCCGGAGTATTTGACATTGTTTTCTTCCAGCAACTGGGATATTTCCGGATCCACCCTCACGGTTCGGAACAGTTCGCCATTTCCGGCATCACCGTCCGAAGAAACCAGGCGGCCTTGAATGTCATTTTCCGATATGGCGATTTCACTGACCTTGCCGGCCTTCACCATCTGAATAAATTCGCTGTAGGGTATATCTTTCACCATCAGGGCTGAAGCGATCATGTTGTGAAGCAATAAAACCAGCCACACGCCCAACAATACATACCATATTGAGAAACGATGTTGTTTTTTCATGGTAATTCCTTTCCTCGTCGTGATGTCCAGCAGGCAACTGCCGTGAAAGCTTAGCAATCATTTTCGCTTAAAACGGGGATCCTAGCGAGGTGTGAGGCGGTACGTTTAGAAAAAAGGATAACTTTAGTGATATCCTTGAACCGGCTCACAGCAACGCCAGGAGGGATTCAATGATTGTTGATCGTAATCCTATCAGACCATCGTTTGCGTGGCCTCATCACTCATTGGCCGTTTATGCCCGGTGGACTCTGCACCACACAACCGATCACCGTCTTTAAAGCGGGGTGGTAAATCCCACGCCATCGATCGCATATCGATGGCGTGTCCCTAACAAGCCAGGGGTATCAGGCCGGTGTCGCACTCAGCCTGCTCAGCGCGATCTTTTTTGCCGGGCACGCTCTCCGGAGAGCCCTCTTGATCTTCAGATGAAAATGACGTTTCGATAACCTCATCGACACGGTCTGTCGTAATGAAGGTCATGGCCTCCAATACCTCGGGAGGTAATTCGTCAAGGTCGGTAGCGTTGCGTTCCGGCAAAATAACCGTTCGCAGTCCGGCTCGGTGTGCTGCCAGGGCTTTCATTTTTACGCCACCGACCGGCAGAACCCGACCCCGTAGCGTAATCTCGCCGGTGATCCCAATATCGCGGCGCACGGGTTGGTTGGTAAACAAGCTGACCAGAGCCATGGCCATGGCCACTCCCGCGGAAGGGCCGTCTTTGGGCAGCGCACCCGCCGGCACGTGAAGATGAATATCCGTGTGATCGAATTCTGCCGGATCGATGTGGAGCTGATCAGACTTGGAACGAACGTAACTGTAGGCAATTTCGGCACTCTCCTTCATTACCCCGCCAAGTTGCCCGGTCAAACGCAGACCTCCCTTACCCGGCATTCGCGACGCTTCGATGGTTAAGATATCACCACCCACAGAAGTGACCGCCAGGCCGGTGGCAATGCCGGGTACCCGGATAGACTCTAAACCTTCAGCAAGGAAACGTTCTTTCTTCAGGTAGCTGCGAACTAATTTCGAGGTGATGACGACATGCGACCATCCCTTTTCGTTGAGATGGACGATTGCTTTCCGGCAGATTGCCGCAATGTGGCGTTCGAGGTTGCGCACGCCGGCTTCACGCGTGTAGTCCTGAATGATCTTGATGATGGCATCATCCATGAAAGTGACTTCGTCCTCCCGAAGGCCGTGCGCCTTGAGTTGACGCGGAATCAAATGTCGTTTGGCAATTTGTTGTTTTTCCAGTTCGGTGTAACCATCGAGTTGAATCGTTTCCATACGATCGCGAAGCGGACCAGGAATTGTGTCCAGCTGATTGGCCGTGGCGATGAAAACGACTTCACTCAAATCGAAATCGACGTCCAGGTAGTGATCCCTAAAGGTGCTGTTTTGAGCCGGATCCAGTACCTCGAGGAGCGCGCTGCTGGGATCACCCCGCCAGTCCTGTCCAACCTTGTCGATTTCATCGAGCATAAAAATCGGATTGCGTGTCCCTGCGCGTTTAATGGCCTGGATGATGCGACCCGGCATGGCGCCTATGTAAGTGCGCCGATGGCCCCGGATCTCAGCTTCGTCGCGGATGCCGCCCAGGCTCATGCGCGTGAACCGACGGCCTAGTGCACGGGCGACACTGCGCCCCAAACTGGTTTTACCCACCCCGGGAGGCCCGGTAAGGCATAGAATGACGCCCATGGATGACGGGGTGCCATCTTCATCTTCGACCGGTTCTCTGTTTTTCATCAGACTGCGTACAGCGATAAATTCAACCAGACGTTCCTTGACCTCTTCAAGTCCGTAATGGTCATCATCGAGGATTGTGCGGGCTGAGGAAACATCACCGTTGTCCTCGCTCAATTTGGACCAAGGAAGATCGAGCAGCCAATCAAGATAGTTCTTGATCATTGGATATTCTGCCGATTGGGGCGTCATTTGCTGCATACGCTCCAATTCGCGTCGGGCCTCTTTGAGAGCCTCGGGAGGCATGTCAGATTCATCGATGCGTGATTCATAGGCATCGACCTCTTCGGGTACGTCTTCGTCTTCGCCCAGCTCTTTTTTGATCGCGGCCAACTTTTGCTTGAGATAGTACTCGCGTTTGGACTTGCTCATTTTTTGACGAACTTCATCCTGAATCCTTTTTCCAATGTTGAGCACTTCTTTTTCATGCGTCAGGAGCGCCAGCAGTTCGCGCATCTTTTGGGCCAGGCTATCCATTTCCAGCAAGGACTGACGTACTTCGGTCGTCAGGTCCATATTGAAAGCCGTGATGTAGGCCAACTGGAGCGGATCCTTTATTTTGATGATGGCCTGGGCCGCATCATCGGACATGTGGGGCATCAGGGATAAAACTTCTTTAACGGTGTCTCTCAACTGACGCTGTAAAGCATCCATTTCCATACCCGTTTCCACGGTTTCGGGCGCTCGTATTATGTTCGCTTTGAGGTAGGCACTGCCTGATTGCCAGCTCGATACGCGAAACCGGTTAAGCCCATTCAATAAAACCACCAGGGCGCCATCATCATTTTTCTGGGCATGCATAACCTGCGCGATCGTGCCAACCTCGTAGAGTTGCCCCGGCACAGGCTCTTCGATTTCAGGATCCTTGACGGTCAGCAGCCCAACGATGCGATCTGTTTTCATCGCATCTTCCACGACGGAAGTCGCCGTAAGCGAGACCATAAAGGGTATTTTCATTTGTGGGAAAGCGACCATTCCGCGTACCGGCAATATGGGAACTAAATCGGTTGTCGGTTGATTTGGATGATCACCAGGAAAATTCATATTTTCATCGGCTGTGTCGTTCATATCCAGCTTCATTGAATCACCTATGGGTCATGTTTTGGGTTAGAGTGAGCTGATTTGAAATTTTTATTAAATTTATTTTAAACATTATGTTGACATTGGCAAATTATTTTTTTATTATTTTGCCATGAAATCTGAAATATTCTATCCCATCAAATATGTGGCCCTGCAAACAGGTCTCAAGCCTTATCTCATTCGGACCTGGGAAGAACGTTACGGTGCCGTCTGTCCGCAACGTTCCAAAAGTAATCGCCGCCTTTACTGTGAAAATGACATTTTGCGATTAAAGCTGCTCAAGGCGATTGTTGACAGTGGGCACAATATATCCTCGGTCGCCTCACTGCCCGATGAGGATCTCATGGTTCTGGCAGAACGGGCCAACCCTCAACGTCAAGCAGCGAATGCAGCATCTTTCCACAAACCGGAAGCGTCCCCGGAATTATCGGATCATGCCTGTGATCAGGTCGTGGACGCGGCCCTAACGCATATTGCGGAACTCGATGCGAGGTCCCTGGAGAAAGTGCTCAGTGATGCTGCCGTGGACATGCCTCGCCAGACCTTCTTGCAACTGGTTATCGTGCCCCTTTTTGGCAAAATCGGTGATCTATGGCATGCCGGCAAACTCAAAATTATCAACGAGCATATGGCGTCTATTATCGTGAGGTCAATTTTGTGGGATATGTTGCGTGCAGTGGAGGTGGCACCGACAGCGCCCAGAATTGTCATTGCGACACCGGTTGGGCATTGGCATGAGTTTGGGGCCTTAGCCTCCGCCTTAGCGGCTTCTGAATCAGGCTGGCAAGCCATTTATTTTGGCCCCAATCTTCCTTCAGAAGAAATTGCCTATGCTGTAAAAAAGCTCGATGCGAAAATACTGACCCTAAGTCTCTGCCATCGTCAAAATGATAACCGTCTGCCGATTGAACTCACCAAAATTCGCCGTTCACTGGGAAGTCGTATACCGATTTATATTGGTGGACCGGGTGCGGTAGCCGCACAGAAAACAATCCATAAAATAAGGGCAACTGTGGTGGATGATTTAGGTGAATTTAGGTTGAAAATCGAAAAATTTATTGAAGATAAGCTAGAATAAACGCTACAGACCCTCAAAACTTAATTACACTCCCGCCGATAAAAAATCTTCCTTCATCCTTCACCGTTAAACCAACACATAAATGCTAAGACTAATCGACCCATTGGTTACATTTATAGTCCTAAATACCGAATAAGCTGATTGTTCAGGCGTTTATGAAGTAGACAACGATAAATACATTATTCATCAATATTATCGGCGGGATACAATCACCACGCGAAGAGTGAATTAAAGGAATACTTCATTGTAACAAAAGGATTTAATTATAAATCTTTTTGAGACGATGATTTCGAACCTCTTAGTGCTGCATTTAAGGAAAAAACCATTGATTCACTCAAAAAAATCATCCTGGAGTGTAAAAATAGGCGTTATGGACCGCTATAAATGACATTCTAAAATTAGGATTAGTAACGATGTGTGCGCTTCGTTTTCCATTTCAACGCTTTAGACATATCAATCATGAGATCCAGAGCCTCACTCTCACTAATACGAATGACCTGACCATTTGATTTTAAGACCATGCAAATACGATTGTTACTTTCCACAGCGTTGGATGGATTTTTATCGTAATATACACTTAGTCTACGGTCATCTTTGGCATGCTGAGTATGATGGTTGAAACTCACCTTCGTCATTTGGGATCCTCCTTTAATATGCGTAAAAAGTTATTTTTTTAATATCATACGGTGATACCGACAATACTCAAGATCGCCGGTATCGCCGTTATTGTCTCTACTGAGTAGTGACACCGTGAACCTCAAGAAGAGCCTTCCACTCTTCGGCGCTGATCACACCGTCCTTGTTGGTATCGATCATATCAAAACCGGCACGCAGCTGGTCGAGCTGCATTCTGCTGTATTCATCGAACGTTAAGCTACCATTTTTATTGCTATCCATTGTATCCATATTCCAAGATGACATCATGCCGCCATGCCCGGAACAGCCACCATGACCTTTATAATGATGCCCGGCAATTGCCAGAGAGGTTATGATTAGGATAAAAGCGACAGATATTAACAGTGAAAGACGAATTTTCATACTGACCTCCTGTTTATGTTTAGTTGGTGCCTGTTAGGATTTGTTAAAATAAAGTTTAATTTATTTTAATGGTTGCTGGGGATTTGTCAATAGTCTGGTCATCAGAATCATAGGCCACCTCGGGGGACCATACGCATCCTGCCTTGACCAACCCAG
>JASFFM010000125.1:0-10293 GCA_050124295.1 Desulfobacterales bacterium
TGTTATCACCATCCAGGGCACGGTTCTGGTCCACGTAGGCCAGCTTGACGGTCTCGCCCAGGCGGATACGGCCACTGTCCGGCGCTTCGCGGCCGGTAATCATATTGAACAGGGTGGTTTTGCCGGCGCCGTTGGGACCAATCACACCGATGATACCGCCGGGCGGCAGGCTGAAGGTCATCTCTTCTACCAGCAGGCGCTCGCCGTAGGCTTTGCGCACCTGCTCGGCCGCTATCACCAACTCTCCCAGGCGCGGTCCCGGCGGAATGTAGAGTTCAAGGGCCTTCTCCCGGGCTTCGCGCGCCTGTGATAAAAGTTGGCCATAGGCGCTGATGCGCGCCTGGCTCTTGGCATGGCGCCCTTTGGGAGACATGCGGATCCACTCCAGTTCCCGGGCCAGGGTTTTCTGCCGGGCACTTTCGGTCTTCTCCTCACGGCGCAGGCGTTCGCGCTTCTGTTCCAGCCAGCTGGAATAGTTGCCCTGCCAGGGAATGCCATAGCCCCGGTCGAGCTCCAGAATCCACCCGGCCACGTTGTCCAGGAAATAGCGGTCGTGGGTCACCGCGATGACCGTGCCCGGGTACTGCTGTAGATGATGCTCCAGCCAGGCCACGCTCTCGGCATCGAGATGGTTGGTGGGCTCATCCAGCAGCAAAATGTCGGGTTTCTGCAACAGGAGCCGACAGAGCGCCACACGTCGCTTTTCGCCGCCCGAGAGCACCTTGACCGGGGTGTCTGCCGGCGGACAGCGCAGGGCATCCATGGCCATCTCCAGCCGGGCATCCAAATCCCAGGCATCCAGGACGTCCAGCTTTTCCTGGACATCGCTTTGCCGCTGGATCAGCCTATCCATGGCTTCCTCGTCCATCGGCTCGGCAAACTGTCTGTTGATGGCTTCGAATTCCTTGAGCAGATCGGCGGTTTCCTGAACCCCCTCCTCCACCACCGCGCGTACCGTCTTGTCCACGTCCACCAGGGGTTCCTGCTCGAGATAACCGACCGTGAAGCCTTCCGAGAGAATGGTCTCCCCGTTGAACGCGTCGTCTTCTCCGGCCATGATGCGCAGCAGGGAACTTTTGCCGGCCCCGTTCAACCCCAATACACCGATCTTGGCGCCGTAGAAGTAGGACAGGGAGATGTCTTTCAAGACGGGTTGCCGGTCGTAAAACTTGCTGACCTTGAGCATCGAATAGATGACTTTTGGGGTATCCTGGCTCACTGGGGTTGTTCTCCTTGGAGGTTGCCATGGGGGCTCTGGCCGCACATCAGCGCCAAATGATCTGGGGTTCGTTGCGCCGCGGTAAGCGCTGATAGCGGTATTTCGATCTTCCCACCATCATGGCCCCGAGAGGCACGTGACCCTCGGGCAGTTTCAGGGCCGCCTTCAAGGGCGGCCAGAAATTGGCCGCCGCATTGAAGTAACCGGCCCAGCAGGCCCCCAGGTCCATGGAAGCGGCGGCCAGTTCAAGGTAGGTCAACGCAATCGTGGCGGCCGTGGGCGCCGTAGGGTCGGCTTCGGCCCCATGGGCCAAAACCAAGTGCGGGGCATCCCGGCAGATACGATCGTGGCCCTCCTCCCATGCCGCGACCACTTTGTCCATGTGCATGGCCTCCGCCAGGGGGGATTTTTCAGCGATCAGATGCCGCATCCAGTCCGCCACGAAGCCCGCCAGATGGTGGACCTCGGCGGGGGATGCCACCACCATCCAGCGCACCGGCTGGCGGTTGTGGCCGGAAGGCGCATAACGGGCCACATCGATGATGCGGGCCAGGGTTTCCCGACTCAGGGGAGCCTTTTCATAGCGCCGGATGGAACGCCGCGCCCGCAGGAAAAGTTCGACCTGGTGCGCGTCGGGAAGATGTTTTACTTCGATGGTCGGGCAGTCTTGTGATGCCATGGCGGCGTGGTTCAAGGCGCCCTGCGGGCACACGGCCACACAATGCCCACAGCTTATGCAGCGTTCGGCCCCGTCTTCCACCAGGGTCGGATAGCCGTGGTCTTCTTCAAGGGTAATCACCCGCGCCGGACAGGCATCGGCGCAGATGCCGTCACGGTGGCAATGCTCGCGATCGATTTGCAATAGAGACATTGTTAACTTCTCCTTCCAGGAAGCGTGATGATGGTTCGGAAACGATTCAAATGGCCAGCAGGCCAAAACAACCAGCGGCGCATCGCGGACCGATCCACATCGATCCGACGATAATTTGGATCAGCGTGCCAGTTCCCGGAACGCATTTCAAGCCCGTGTACGCTGGCGATAGCGCTGCTGGGCGGAAAGAACCGCCTTGCGCAGGCGAATCGAGCGGGGCGTGACCTCCACCATTTCATCCTCGCGAATGAAGTGGATGGCCCGCTCCAGGGTCATGGGTTTGACCGGCGACAAAATGACGTTTTCATCACGTCCCGAAGCCCGCATGTTGGAAAGTTTCTTCTCCTTACAGGGATTGGCGTTGATATCGTTGGCCCGGTTGTGCTCACCGAAAATCAGGCCCTCGTAGACCGGATCGCCCGGCTGGATAAAAAGCTGTCCCCGGGGTTCCAGGTTGAAAAGGGCATAGGCCACGGCCTGTCCCTGGCGGTCGGAGACGATGGAACCCGTAAAACGACTGGGAAAATCACCGCGATAGACATCATAACCGTCGAAATAGGTATTCAGGATGCCTGTGCCCTTGGTATCGGTTAAAAATTCGTCCCGGTATCCGATCAGAGCCCGGGCCGGTATGCTGAATTCCAACCGCACACGGCCGCTGCCGTGGTTGATCATATTGACCATCTGACCCTTGCGGGCCGAAAGCTTTTCGGTGACGATGCCCAAAAAGGCCTCATCGCAGTCGATGTAGAGGTGTTCGATAGGCTCCAGGCGTTGGCCGTCATGATATTTGTAAATCACTTCGGGCCGCCCGACGGTAAGCTCGAATCCCTCCCGGCGCATGGTTTCGATCAGGATCGCCATCTGGAACTCACCGCGCCCCTTGACCAGAAAAACCTCCCGGTTATCGGTCTCCTCCATTTGGATCGCCACGTTACGCAGGGTTTCTTTGACCAGCCGCGCCCTTATTTTACTGGACTGAACGATCTTGCCTTCGCGGCCCGCCAGGGGCGAAGCGTTGATCGTAAAACGCATGGAGACCGTCGGCTCGTCCACGCTGATGCGGGGCAGGGCCACGGGCTTATCCCGGGTGCCGATCGTATCGCCGATCTGGACCTCTTCGATGCCGGAGAGAACGATGATGTCCCCCGGATGGGCCCTGGCCACGTCCTGCAAGGTGAGCCCATCATAGGTTTGCAGACGGGAAACCTTGAGGGCCCGCTGTGATCCTTCGGCGCCAAGGCAAACGAGGTTTTCCTTGTGTCGCGCCTGCCCGTTGACCACCTTGCCGATGGCCAGACGTCCCAGATAGTCGGAATAACCCAGATCGGAAACCAGCATCTGAAAGGGTGCCGCAGGATCGTAGGCCGGGGCCGGGATGGCTTCCACAATTAAATCGAGCAGGGGGTGCAGGTTGTGACCCTTTTCCTGGGGTGTTTTTTGCGCCACCCCGTCGCGTCCGATGGCGTAAAGATAAGGAAAATCAAGCTGATCTTCATTCGCATCGAGATCGATGAACAGATCATATACCTTATCCAAGATTTCTTCGGGGCGGGCGTCCTTGCGGTCGATCTTGTTGATCACGACGATAATTTTCAGTCCCGCAGCCAGCGTTTTCGCCAGCACGAAGCGAGTCTGGGGCAAGGGCCCCTCGGAGGCATCCACCAGTAGCAGTGCGCCGTCGGCCATGGAAAGCGCCCGTTCCACTTCACCGCCGAAATCGGCATGGCCCGGGGTGTCGATGATATTGATTTTGATATTCTGCCAGACCACCGAACAATTTTTAGCGGCAATCGTAATACCGCGCTCCCGTTCCAGATCCATATTGTCCATGATCCGATCGTCCACGGTCTGGTTGTCCCGAAAAAGACCGCTCTGCCGGAACATGGCATCCACCAGGGTGGTCTTGCCGTGGTCGACATGCGCAATGATGGCAATGTTGCGAATGGCTGCGTTGGTCTGCAATGCTTTGGACATGGGCTCCTGTTTTCCTTTTCAGCCACGCGCGAAGGTCGACGCGCTGCCTGGGGGCCTCTTTTATCACGGCCATGTTTGCCTGCGGCCCAGAGAGCCGAAAGAATCAGGGCCTATACGCCATCGGGCCGTTTTTGTCCACCCCCATAACAACCTGGCGGGCCCTGTGCGGTGGTTGAGGTTGGGGTTAGAGGGCTGCACCGACTCGTTCGAACGCATGGATGCGGTCGATGATTCCGCGAAGCCTGCTTTTTCGTTGCCGCCGCCGCACTGGGTTTTGCATTGGCCTTCGCACATCGCGGACGACCCCTATCGAAATGCGGCAGCTGACCGGGCGGGGAACACAATGTCATCCCGCAAACAGTACGCCATACGAATCGTACGGTATTGCCCCTGCCTTTTTTGATCAATTTTACCTTAAATTTTCATTTTGTACTTGCTTTAGGTACATTTGGTAGTTAGGTTGGCTCATCTTACCAATACACGCTGATGCACCGCGGACGCCTGCCCATGTTTGCTGGGTCCCTCTGGATTGGCCATCAATCATGGTTAAATTGGTTTAATCGAGCACTAAAGCGCTGTTTATGGATGTATCCCCGCTGCGAGCAACGGGGAATTCGAATTAAACCTGGCATTGCAACGATTGATATTCATCATGGAAGCAGAGCGCAAAAAAAAGTGGTTGCCCATCCTGTATTTCACCATTACGGGCGTCATCTTTGCCACCGGCGTCTATCTGATCACCGCTGGGGCAATCGCATCCAACCAGCCCACCGAAACAGCTGTTGCTTCCGCCGTCAGCGCCCTGCCCTACCCGGATGAGCCGCGCATCCTGATCACGCTCCAACGGGACACCCGGCAGCGCATGGGAAAACTGGATGTCATTTATCGGGGGGTGCAAAATCGGAAACTTCACCTGGATGTTTTTATCCTGGATCTCGATCCCGAATACGCCTATCGACATGCCATCGCCTTGGATCAGGCCAGACGCGGGTTCCGGCTCGGCGGGGTCCGGATGGAATTGCGCTCGGCATGGCGGTCACGCGCCAAGATCCTCTGGGATCGCCAGGGTTGACATTCCCCCTCACCGCCCGATGGGTGCTAGCGCCCGCTTTCTTTTCGTTCTCGTCATGCGCCTCAGAGTGGCCTCCACGTTCGTCCCCCATGCGCTAACCCGAACATTTCATGACCATATTTTTTCCCCCTTGCGCTGATGACGGTGATCCGTGTCTTAATCGAAAGTTGCGGTTAATGTGTCCGGCAACCCATTGTGCGCGGCGCATTGCCGAACGCCGCAGATACCCTTTCACCCGGCGGGCAAGCCCGCGGCATCCCTGTCGGCCTTAGCAGGCGCTTGCGGTGGCAGGCCTTGGACGGGAGGCCTCCAACGGGCGACATATCCGGGGTAAGGGTTTCCCTTCCGCGCAAGGGTTATCGATCGCGCCTAGGCTGCCGCCATCGGCATTCGCACGCTTGAGGGCGCCGCTTTGCAAAGCCTTCGGAAGACCATTTAAAATGGTGCAAAGATTGCGCGACCGCCATTTGGTCCGCGGAACCAAGGCATCGCTTGATCGCGCGGGTAGGGACAAGACCCTGCGGATCCAATGCACGCCGGTGCCGGCGAGAAGGGGTCCGCCCCCAGGAGCGCCAACGGGCGTTATGGCGGCGCCGAACCTGCGGACCAGATGCCGGGAATTTTCTGGTCACAGAACCGGCACTGGTCGCCGCGCAACTCATAGGTGGGGATGTGATAGCCCGCGCGCTCGATAAGCATCCGTCCGCAGGCATGGCAATACGTGTGGTTGGCCTCATGCAGGGGCACATTGCCGATATAGACGTAGTGCAGTCCCTCTTCCAGGGCGATTTGCCGAAAGCGTTCCAGGGTGGCGATCGGTGTGGCCGGCAGACGATCCAGCTTGTAGCGCGGAAAAAAACGATTGAAATGCAGCGGGTGGTCCCGTCCCAGAGTCTCCCGGATCCAGGCACACATCTCTCGGATCATGATCGCGTCGTCCACATAACCCGGCACCACCAGGGTCGTGATTTCGAAGTGAACCGCGCGTCGGTGCAGGGTCTTCAGGCACTCCAAGACCGGCTGGAGGGTCCCGCCGTTGAGCTTGCGGTAGGTGGCGTTGCTAAAGGACTTGAGGTTGATGTTGGCCCCATCCAATTGGTCGCACAGCAATTCCAGCGGTTCCGGGTTGATGTACCCGTTGGAAACCAAAAGATTGGCCAGGCCTCGCGCGCGGGCCTGGCGGGCGATGTCGCTCATGAATTCGTAAAAGGTGATCGCCTCGGCGTAGGTGTATGCGATCGCGCGCGCATTGGCGGTGGTCGCGCGGGCAACGGCTGCTTCCGGAAAAAGGTCTTGCGAACGCACATCTTCGGGGCGTGCCTGGGATATCTCCCAGTTCTGGCAATTCAGACAACGAAAATTACATCCGGTGGTGGCCAGTGAAAAGACACGGCTGCCGGGCATGAAATGGTAGAGCGGCTTTTTTTCCACCGGATCGATGTGGACGGCACAGGGATTCCCGTAGGCCAGGGAATAAAGTTTGCCCCCGTGGTTAACCCGGGAGCGGCAGACACTGCGATCGCCTGGATGCAAAACACAGCGATTGGGGCAAATCAGGCACTGTACGGACTGGCCTTCCAGGTGACGGTAAAAAAGCCCCTCATGGGACCAGCGCCAGATCTCCGGCGGCCCTCCGCCGCGCATCACCCGACCCCGAATGTCATCGGGACCTGAATGCAGACCTCGCGTTCCGGCCTGCGTCATGGTCAGCCCGGTCCCAAGGGCCTGGCATACCCAGGCGCCGGCAGCAGCCAGAAACGATCGACGGTCAAGTCGAAGCACGCCGCCTCCCTAAAAGAAACAAACTGGTGCCCTTCAAAAACATCAGTGCCGAAAGCGTTCCCATGAGCCCCGCGTAGGGTATCAGCACCGTGCTGGTCACCAGCGTACCAGCGGCGGCGCCCATGAGATCGGCCGCAAAAAAGCGTCTCACCGCACGCTGACCTCCACCTTCGAGGTGAAGCGCCAGGGGAAACTGGAACCCGCAGGTAAGGGAAACCATGAAACCGAAGGCCAGAAAAAACCAGACCGGTAACATCGCACCCGGCAGCGACAAGGCCAGCGCCAAACCGGCCATAAGCATGATCAAGGCCAGATCGGCCAGACGCAGCACCGGGACAGCCCGATCGGTCATGCGCGTCCCCAACCAGGCACCGGGCATCAATCCTGCCAGAAATACGGTAACGATCAAACCGATTTGAAAGTAAATATAACCGAACAAGATCTGAAAGGCAAAGATCACTAGAATTTCACCGCCCATGGTCATGAAACCGGTGCTGAACAACACATATTCCGGGCGCGTCATGCGTGCGAGATAGATCACCAAAGCGACCCCCATGATCACGATAAAAGGCGCCGGGCGGGTGCCGAAGCGATCGAACCACTGCTGCAGGACCAACTGCATGAGACGGGGCGTATGATCCGCGTTGCGCGGGGCGGGTGTATTGGCCAGCCGGTTCAAGGCTTCGATGCGCTCGGCGCTGACATCGCCATAGTAATAGCCCCTGACATAGCGGGTGTTGATCCCCTTGCGCGCCAGGGCCGCCGGAATGTCCGTGTCAATCGGTAAGGCGCGGCAGAGAAAATAGATGCGGGCGCCGGGCAGCAGCCGAACGTGACGAAAATGGGCCCCCGCCGTCCCATAGAGACAGGCCAGCTTGCGACGCTGGGACGCGGACAGGTAGTTGTCGAAACCCGGCATGCTGAAACTGAGCACGCCGCCAGGCGACAAATGCTCCCGCGCCAATTGAAAGAATTCATCGGTAAAAAAACGGTTGATCTGGAAGGTGTCTGGTTCCGGCAGACTGATGATGATCGCATCGTAGATTCGCGCCGTCCTCTGCAGGTGGGCGCGGCCATCCATGGGGATTACCCGCAGCCCCGGTATGGTGCGCAGAAGACCGTAGTGGAACTGCAGCTCGGCCAGGACCGGATCGATTTCCAGATAATCGACGGCTCGGGGGGCATGGCGCTGAACCTCCTCCAGCATACCGCTTTCGCCCGCAATCAGTAGCACCTGGGCCACCCGATCCAATTGGGCCAGGGGATAATGCACGGCAGCTTCGGCCGTGGCAATCTGATGACTGCCGGTGACGGGCACACCGTCTTTGAACAGCGTCACCTGGCCCTGATTCCGATAGACCTCGATCCGACCGAAACGGGTTTCCCGGTAGGTTTCCAGGCGACCACGCAGGGGGACGATCAGGCTTTCGACTTCCCAATACATGCTCCCGCCCAGGAGCACCAGCACCAGGCCAGCCACCGCCCAACGCCAGGGGCGTCTGAGGCCGGCACGATCGCTGAGACGCCAGGTGGCTGCCAGCAGCGGCAACTGCGCCAGCCCGACCGCCTGGAGCGGTGTGGCCCAGTAAACCAAAGCGAAGGCAAACAGCGCACCGCCGGCCGTATCGCCCAGGTTGTCGGTGATATAGACCCGGGCCCCGGGGTAGCGGGGTCGATCACGGCGCAAGACCATCAGGCTCAGGGGCAAGAGCAGACCGAGCAGAAACGTGTAGGGTGCTAACGTCAGACCGACGAAACCAAAGGTGGCATAAAACCCGACCGAGCTGCCCTGCAGGAAGACCACATCCCGCAACCAGCGGATGCCCAAAATCAGCAGTGGGGCTAATACAGCCAGCAGAATGGATAAAAAGCACAGGCGCCTCGGCGTAACCTGCTCGGGGCGGGATGCTAGACCACGCGCCGCCAGGCTGCCGATCCCGCCCCAGGCCAGCCAGCAGAAGAGAATCAGGGCAATGACGAATTCATTGCCCTGAAAGAGGGTCAGGATCTCACGCAGGCTAACCAGCTGCACCACCACCGAGGCCACACCGGTGGCCGCCACAAGCGCAAGAACGGCCGACTCACCTGGCCTCATGGAAAACCTGGGCCCGGTAGGTGTGCACCTCCAGCGGGCCGTGACGCCAGGCATCCGGGGCAAGCCCGGCCTTGCGGCACAGGGAAGACAGGAATTGGACCGGTTCGGGTAACTGTTCCCAGACCTGGGGCAGATAGGTCGCCTGGGCAAAACCTTGGCGGATGATAACGCCGTCCTGCCGCGGAACCAGGCGTTCCAGCAACTGATCCGGTCCGCGGTAGACCAGTCGCTGGGGCGGGGTCAGCACACTGACGCTGATACGCACGCGGGGCAGTTCGTGCGCCTGGAGGGGCGGGAAACGGGGATCCCCGAAGGCGGCTTGCCGGGCATTGTGGGGAACACTGCTGCGCAAAGCGGTCCGGCCCTCCAGGCTGCCGATGCAGCCCCGGAGAACGCCGTCGATTTCAAGGGTGACGAAGGTGCCGCAGTGGCGATCGTAACAGGGCGCCACAAGGTCCACAACGGTCTCCTGGCGCGGATCACTGTTCGCGGTCAACGTCTTTGCGATCGCCTGGCGGGCCAGACCGACCAGGGCCTGACCCTGGACCCGGGTCAAAAGACGGGTGGGCACGGCCGCGGTGTCATCCGCAAAAAAGGCCAGCGTGGCATACCCCACCACCCGTTGTCGATCACCGGCCGTATCGCCGCTGTTGGCATAGTGCAGCAGCTGCGCCCGCCATCCCTGGCGGTGGGCCAGCGTGAGGAGCACCTGCAGCGGGTACTTGCCGCAAGCCCAGTTTTCACGCTCGCGCAGGCGCCGACGCTCTCCTCCAATGATCATATCGAGGCTGGCCCGGTCGCGGCGCCGGGCTTCCTCATAGGAAAGATAATGGCTTAGATCCGAACTGATCACCAGCAGCGTGTCCGGGGTCAGCAGGGGGGCCAGGGCGTCGGCCATCCGATCAGGGTCACAAGGGCCGAGAACCACCGGGATCAGCGTGAAGGGGGTCTGCAGATAATACTGCAGGTAGGGCAAAACCACTTCGAGGGCGTGCTCGCTATGGTCGGAGGCCGAACTGGATCCAAAAAGGTCTTCCCGCGCACGAAGCCGATCGACGTCCGGGTCAAGTGGAATTAGACCCAGGGGTGTCTCGTAGGCGGCCACGGCACTGATCATTGCGTTGCGAAAGCCCACCCGATGATCCGGAGCCAACACGATGACCCGCCTGAATTGGCCGGCTTGTAAAACCCGGTCGGCGTGAACCGCCACCGGTCCGGAATAGACATAGCCGGCATGCGGCAACACGAGGGCACGCAGGGGGCCCCCCAAGGGTATG
>JASFFM010000126.1:0-10223 GCA_050124295.1 Desulfobacterales bacterium
GGTCATTTGGCGCTGATTTAGATAGGACCTTAATTCACGGTCGACCCTATCCTTGTCGACCACAAAGCCGGCCCGCTGGATCTCCCGCAGCTGGATCCCCTCGGTGATCAACTGCCGGGCAATCTGGCCTTTCAAATTGTGCCATAGCTTTGGCCCCCGATCGTCGGTAAAGACGCCCGGGCCATAGAGCGACTGATAGCGGCTCTTGGCATGGGCCAGGTCGGCCTCGAAATCGGCCCGGGGAATGTCGAAACCGTCCACGGAAGCGATGACGGTGGCCGCACGTGCATCCGCCACCTGGCGCACTTCACGAACCTGATCGGCCGACATTGCGCGGACCATGCGCGCCGGGTACCCGCTGTCGGTGATGGCCCGTGCGATCATGTCCCTATCGCGCAGGGTTTGCGGGTCGTAGGCCACGGTGGCCGTGCCGGCAGCGACATCGACCTGGACATCGCTGACCCCGTCCATCTTGGAAAGCGCCGACTGGATCGTGGACACGCATCCCCCACAGGACATCCCCTGCACATCGAGCAGGACTTTAGCCGGGGAGGCTGTTTGGGGTCCGACATGGGCCGCCGGCACAGCGGCCCTGGCGGGGTCTTGCAGGGCCGGATCGGAGGCCTTGACGAAGGTGTTGATCGCCAGGAGGCTGACACCGATCAGCATCATTGCCGCGAGCAGGATAGAGCGTTTCATGGTTTTAGGGCTCCTTTCAAAAATGTTGCTGGATATCTTCACGCCGCCCTGGCGGCCGTGTGGCGATGTTCGTGAACCAGTCCACCGTCGGCCATCTCCATTCGGCGCCGGGCGTGTTCGGCACATTCCATGCTGTGGGTGACCATGATGATCGTCGTTCCCCCCGCATTGAGCTCCCCGAGCAGCTGCATCACTTCCCGGGAGTTTCGGCTGTCCAGATTGCCCGTGGGCTCATCGGCCAGCAGAATCGGCGGATCATTGACGATCGCACGGGCCACGGCGACGCGCTCCTGTTCACCGCCGGACAACTGGCCGGGTAGCCGCGCGGCCTTGGATTCCAGGCCGACGCGCCCCAGGGCCTGCATGGCCTTGGATTGCTTTTCTTTTGGCGATAAGCGCATGGTGGTCAGGGGCAGCATTACGTTCTCGATGACGTTCAGATACGATATCAGGTGAAAACTCTGAAAGATGAAGCCCAGGTATTCCCTCCTGAAATCCGCCCGCCGCTCCTGGTCGAGGCCATAGACATCAATCCCGTCGACCGTGTACAAACCCGAGGACGGGCGGTTCATGGCTCCCATCAGGGAGAGGAGCGTCGATTTCCCGGCACCGGATTCGCCCATGACGGCCACGAATTCCCCGGGCTCGATCGTAAAACTGACCTCCGACAGGGCCAAGACGGTCGCCGCGCCGGTGCCGTAGGTGCGGGTCAATTGTTCAGCAGTGATAAAGCGCATTGAATGATCCTCCAAACGGTATGATCAGCGGATGGGTCCATCCGTCTGATCGTTTAAATCGCTTTCAAGGCCTCCTTGGGATCCATGCGGGCCGCGGCCAGGGCTGGATACACCGAAGCCGCCAGACCCACCAGAAGCGCCATACCCATGGCTCCGGCGGCCAGCGGGAAATTCCAGGGCAGGGCCATGGACGGATCCTCGGCGAACAGGCGGAAAGCCAACTTGGTGGCGCCCATACCGGCCACGTACCCAATCACGCCGGCACAAAACGATATCAGCAAGGCTTCGATCAGGATGATCCGCATGACATGCCGTTTGCGAAAGCCGATGGCGCGAAAGATCCCGATTTCCGCCTTACGCTCCCGCACGCTGCCGGTCATGGTCACCAGGACCACCAGGCTGCCGATCAGAATCACGATCACGGAAATCCCGAATGAAAATTTCTTGAACTGCATCAAGGTTTGCATGCGCCCTTTGACCACCTGCTGGATGGCCATGACCTTGGCCCCGGGAAGGGCCGCACTGATCTGGCGCACCATATCTTCGATGGGGCAGGCCGTGCACAGAGCGGCCACCTCCACCATGGAGACGCGCCCGTCTTTACCCAGCAGGCGCTGGGCCGTCGGCAGGGCCGTGAAAAGCAGCTGATCGTCTTGGGAACCGGTGGCTTGCAGAACCCCCTGGACGGTCATTGGAGCGCCGGCAACCGCCACCCGATCGCCGGGTTGCAGCCCCAATATACGGGCCGCTTCGGCCCCGGCCAGCAAGGTGTCGCCGGCCGGGGGAGCGCCTTCGATGTTCCACCAGGGCTTCAGGATCCGGGCTTCGTCGAAATCCACCCCGGCCAGCATGACCGGATGGCCGCTCACCTGCACGGCCCCCAGGACCACCGGTCCCAGGGCGGCAATATTGCGCGCGTTCTTGATCTGGTGCACGGCCGCCAGGTCGGCCTCGTAGAGGTCCTGCATTTCAAAGGCAATGCCCCCCAGTTGGATCCCGCCGTAATTGAGAGACAGGCTTTCGGTGCGCGGCACGATCAAAATGTTGGCGCCGTATTTTTCCAGCTTGTGGTTGATATCTCCCGTGACGGCATCGGCAAAGGCAATCACCGTAATCACGGTCCCAATCCCCAGCACCAGTCCAAAGAGAATCAGGGCGGCCTTGCCTTTGCGGCGCAGGAGATTGCGCATGGCAATCTGCTTCAGTGTCATGATTTAAACCTTTCCATCAAAATTAAAGTAGCTCGCGCCGGCGCGGATATCGGCCGGTTCGATGACCAGCATTTCACCCTCGACCCTTCGGTTCAGCGGTGCCGGGTTACAGCCGCCCTTGACGTCGTTGACCAGGTGGGACGCGAAACGGCGCCCGCAGTTGCGGCAGACCATGTCGTCGCCGTCCTGGTAATAGCCCTTGCCGGCCGGCCAGCAGACGTCGCAGGCATCGAAGGCGGCCCGCAGGACGCCGTCGGCACTCTTGATCACGAAGTAGCGGATGGTATGCTCGCCGCTTTGGTATTCAAAGTGCTTGGCCTTGCCGTCGGCGAACATGGCCACCGGATAGGTCACCCGATCATCGGCCGTTGCCGGCGCCGTTTGGGGGGCGTTCGGGAGGGCGGCCGTCGCCGGGGCCTCGGCCTGGCCGTTAACAGCCAGATACCCGCCGATCACACCGGCCACCAGGATGACCGCCAGGATGACCGGCAGCAGGAAGGCGTTCTTTTTTTCACGGCTGCCCAGGACGGCGGCTTTTTTGTGGGCCCGCAGATCGCTGGTAGGATGATTGATGTTGGGACGATGCTTATTTTTCTTGGTCATGGGAAAAGATCTCCTGATATTTTTTACGTGATCGATTTAATGATGACGGATTCATCCAAAGGGGCCACGCCACCGGGCGACCCTTGATGGGCCGACCATGGTTTTCGGCTTCAATCCGCCGCCCAAAGCCTGCCGCGGTAGGCACATCCCAACAGCGCTTCGACCCTGAAAAGCCTGGGACGGATGTCAAACCGCAGGATGCAAAAGGATTGGATGCCGAAATGGCGTCGGGCGCGATCCCGTGGATAAGGCGCGCTTAGGGGTCTTCAATACAGAAAAGATTGGTTCCGCAGGTAGACGGGAGGACCGGCCGAAGTCGGCGGCCGGATGGGTATGCGATCGGAAAAACCGCCGCCGTCCGGATCGGCGTCGGCCAATGCCAGGCTCCCCAAGGCCAGCGAAATGTCCGGTACGACATTGTTTTCAACCGGCAGGAAAGCAACGGCGGGAACAGCCAGGGGGGCTTTCAGATCACACGCTCGCGAAGGGCTCGGACCACAGCAACCCGCCCCCATGGATGCCGTGTCGGTCGGCATGGCGTGCATTGCTGGAGCAGGCTGGCAGCAGCAGGAAGCCTCACCTTGGCAGGCCACCCGGAAAGCGGCGGCGGCCTGAGCGGTCAGACTGGCGACCAAACACACGGTGACCAGAAGACATATGTAAGGGTTGCGTTTCAAACGGGCCCTTCATCCTTATTAGGAATAATTATTAATTAGCTATAATAATCGTCTCGCCCTGTCAAGACCAAACCTTGCCCGGCATCTGCCCCAAGGTTTGTGGACCAGCACGCCGTCCCTTCGCCGTCAGCGCTGTTGTCAGCCCCGACCGGTAGGGCCCATTTTTTAGCCCAGTTGGCGCAAGGAACCCATGACCGGCTTCAGGGTCAGATTCAAGGTGCGTGCGATGGCCCAGTAAAGGATCGTATCGGCGGCAATAACCGCGCGGTTCGTCTCCGCTTCCAACGCGCAGAGCATCTCCAGGGTCCGTGTCCCGGCACCGGTGACGACGATGGCTTCGGCATCCGGCGCCGCCCGGGCAACCGCCTGCATAGACCGCACGGTAAGCTCCGGCGTCATGGACCAGCCGTAAGCATGCACTCCGGCACCCGAAGGGACCAGCCCCTGGTCCTGCATCGTCGACACATGGACGGGATCGAACGCGCACCTTCTCAAAAAGGCGGCAAAACCGTCCCGCCAATCGGCGTCGTAGTAGGTGCAATTGACGGCGATCTTGTTGACCCCCAGGGCCCGGAGACCATCCACGATGGCAAGTCCCGTCATATGGGTCGGCAAGGCCGCCGACCGGGCCATCCCATCCTGTCGCCGGCGCGCCTCTGATTCGGCGCCTGTGCCGGCCCAGGCAAACGGGCTCCCGACCTGGGCCACCAGATCGCAGCCCATGGCTTTCAAGCTGCGCGCGCAGTGCTCAAGGTCATTTTGTACGTTGGCGATGCTTGCGAGACGGTAATCAAAATCCGGTATAAGCAGCGGCGCTTGCTGGGTGCGAACCTTTTCTTCGACCACCGTGGGAAATTCGGCCGGGGCCGGATCGAACCAGGCCGGCGCACTGACAAACCCGATGGCGGGAATCTTCTCGATCATGCCTGCTTCCTTCAATCAATACCGATCCATGGTCCAGGACAAGCTCCCCTCAGGACCGAGGGCGGTTGCATGGGGTATGTTCCTGCCGCTTGGCATTTACATCACCGCCCGCCGGGCGCTCACACCGCCGTCGATGGTTAGAATGGCACCACTCGTATAGCCGGCCCGCGGGCTGGCCAGAAATACGACCGCATCCGCGATTTCCTCGGATGTCCCGGCACGCCCGCCCGGCAAATCCGCCAGCCGCTCCTGCCAGCGTTCCGGGTCCCCCCATTCCTTTTCCGCCTGACGGCGCAGGAACATCATGCCGCGCGCGTTCATCAGATCCCCGGGGCTGACTCCCACGACGCGCACCCCATGGTCGAGACTCTCACCACCCAGTATTCGGGTGAGCACCTCGAGCATGGCGTCGGCGGAAACCCCGGCGGCATATTCCGCCGGGGGCTGGTTTCCGGCATTGCCGATGATATTGACGATCACACCCTGTCGCCGTGCTTTCATCCGTTGCAGGTAGGCCCGCATCATGTTGATGTAACCGAATACCTTCAACTCCCAGGCGGCACGCCAGCCGTCCTCGTCTATCGCTTCGATGGTGCCGCCCGGAATGGCACCGGCATTGTTCACCAGAATGTCCACATCGCCGCAGATATCAGCCAGACGGTGCACATTCGCCCCTCGGCGCAGGTCGATGGGATGAACGCGCACCCGCACATCGTGATCATGTTGGATGCGTTCTCTGGCGGTTTGGAGGTCTTTTTCCGTTCTGGCCGCCAAATGGAGATGGCAACCTTCGGCGGCGAAGGCTCTTGCCGTCGCCAGACCGATCCCTTTGGAACCCCCCGTGATAAGCACCGAAGCCCCATTCAATTTGAGATCCATAGCTTCTCCCCCAGGCCTTGAAGTAGCATCCCCGCGGCCATGCCCGTCGGCCCGGCTGTCGTCAACCGGTTCACCCGCCTGGCAGCGGTTTTTCTCTGGTATACGCTTTTCCCGGACGCTCATCAAGCGTCTTGGCGCCACCGCCATGGTGCTCCCAACCGATGGCAACCAGCGCCTGGAGGACTGGGCGGCGTTGGCCTGCCTTGCGGGCAGAAGCCCTCCCTTCAGCTCCCGATTTGCTCACACCGGGCACCCTGCCGGGCGAATCGGCACATCGACGATGCTTTGAATTGAAAGTTTATGTTAAAAGTTTATATTTAGAGGTCTTGACAATTAAATGCCGTCCTTGTTATAGTTCCCTCCTCTTTAAGTACATTCTTTTCAATGTTTTATAAATTCTAAGTCTCCATTGCGGTCCAATTTTTCAGCAAATAGATTTTAATTATAACTATTTTCTGCCGGCAATATGGTTTCTTCTAAAATGAATATGTCGGCGCCAATGAAATCCGTCAAGTCACGGGATACCCGTCGCATGAGCAACAAACACAAACCCCTTTCGATTTCCGATCAGGTATTGATTTCCATGCGCCAGATCATCCGCTCCATCGATCTGCACTCGAAACAGCTCGTCAAACAGTTCGGGCTCACCGGGCCCCAGTTGGTCATCCTGCAGGAAGTCTCCCGCAACGATCTGACCACGGCCAGCGAACTGGCCCGTGCCAGCAGTCTGAGCCAGGCCACCGTGACCGGCATTCTGGATCGCCTGGAAAACCGTGGGTTGGTTTGCCGGCAGCGGAGTCAAAATGACCGGCGGCGGATCCACGTCACCATCACATCCAGCGGGGAGGGCCTGCTTGATTCGGCCCCTCCTCTGATGCAGGAATCCTTTACCAAGCGATTCGAGTCGCTCCAGGAATGGGAGCAGCACATGATTCTAAGCTCACTGAAACGCATCGTGTCATTGACGAACGCGCGCCAGATCGACGCAGCGCCGATTCTGGCCACCGGTCCCATCGAAAACCCACCGGGTGCGCCCAACGATTTGCCGGTGGGGGTAACTAATGAAACCAATTAATTTTAAAAGGTTGCCCAGAAAAATGAAAAAAATCGACATTCAGAATCTATACAAAATTTTCGGCCCCCACCCCGAAAAAGTCATGCCGCTGCTGGAAAAGGGGCTCAGCAAAGAGGCCATCATGGAGCAAACCCGCCATGGTGTGGGTGTGGCGGATGTTTCTTTCGATGTCGAAGAAGGCGAGATCCTGGTGGTGATGGGGCTTTCCGGAAGTGGTAAATCCACCCTGGTGCGCTGTATCAACCGATTGATCGAACCGACGGCCGGCACCGTTCTGGTAAACGGTGAGAATGTGGTCAAACTCTCCGAAAAGGCCTTGCGCAGCTTCCGACAGAAACACTTCGGGATGGTCTTTCAGAACTTCGCTCTCTTCCCCCACCGCACGGTGCTCAAAAATGTGGAGTACGGGCTCGAAATCCAGAAGGTCGACCCGGCCAAGCGGACGGATGCCTCCATGCAGGCCTTGGAGCAGGTGGGCCTCAAAGGCTGGGAGGAATCCTACCCGGACCAGCTCAGCGGCGGGATGCAGCAGCGCGTCGGTCTGGCCCGGGCCCTGGCCCTGGACGCCGATATCATGTTGATGGACGAGGCCTTCAGCGCGCTGGATCCTTTGATCCGGCGCGACATGCAGGACGAGCTGCTCGAACTCCAGGACAAGGTGCAGAAAACCATCGTCTTTATCAGCCACGATCTGGACGAAGCCATCAAGCTGGGAGACCGCATCGTCCTGATGAAAGACGGCGAAATCGTTCAGGTGGGAACGGCCGAGGAAATCCTGACCAACCCGGCCAATGACTACGTGGCCAAGTTCGTCGAGGACGTGGACATGACCAAGGTCATCACGGCCGAGAGCATCATGAAGAAGTCCGAGACCATCGCCTATTTTAAAACCGACGGACCCAAAGCCGCCCTGCGCAAAATGAAGAAAGCCAGTATTTCGAAAATCTTCGTGCGCAAGGACAAACACCTGGTCGGTATCGTCACGGCGGCGGATGCCGCCGACGCGGCCAAACGTGGCGACAAAACCCTGGAAAATATCCTGGTTACGGATATCGAGCGGGTATCTCCGGATACGCCGGCGGCCGATCTTTTTCCCCTGCTGGCCACCAGCCAATATCCCATCGCCGTGGTGAATGAGACCGACAACCTGCAGGGGGTCATCATCAAAGGACTTCTCGTGGCCGCCCTGGCCGAGGGAACCCAGGTCAACGGGAAGGAAAACGGGAAGGCCGCCTGATGCGACCGCCCCCGCCCAAAAACCCAAGGAGGACAACAAGCATGCGAAACTCAGGAAATGGTACCAAACGTTTGGTCATCCTACTTACAGCGGCCTTTTTTTTGGTCACGCTGGGCGCCGGCGCCGCGCTGGCCGCCGACAAGAAGCCGATCGTGTTTGCCGATCTCGGCTGGGACAGTGTCCAGGTGCACAACCGGATCGCGGGCTTTATCATCGAGCAGGGCCTGGGATATCCGGTGAAATACACCCAGGGTGAAACCATTTTGCTCAACAAGGCCCTGATCAGCGCCAAGGGGGCCGATGCGCCCAACGTCAACATGGAAACCTGGACCGAAAACTGGCAGGAACTTTACGACGAAGGGATTGCCAAGGGCAAAGACCCCAACACCGACGAGGGGTTCCTTCGCTTGGGACCCAACTTCCCCAACAGCATCCAGGGCTGGTATGTGCCCACCTACATGATCAAGGGCGATGCCGAGCGGGGCATCAAAGCCACGGCTCCGGATCTGAAATCGGTCTTCGACATGCCCAAGTACTGGGAGCTGTTCAAAGACCCCGAAGATCCCAGCAAGGGCCTGTTCTTCAGCTGCATCCCCGGCTGGTCTTGCAGAGACGTCAATAACAAGAAATTCGACGCCTACGGCATTCGCGACACCTATAACATCATGGAACCCGGCTCCGGTGCGGCCCTGGCGGCGAGCATGGAAGCGGCCTACAAACGCGGCAAACCCTGGATCGGCTATTACTGGGCCCCTACCTGGGTACTGGGCAAACTGGACATGACCCAGCTCGAAGAACCGCCCTTTGACCCGAAGGTCTTTGAAACCACGGCCAAGTGCGCCTACCCGGCCGTCAAATGCGATATCATCGTCCACAAAAAACTGCCCGAGTGGGCTCCGGATGTTGTCGATTTCCTGAAAAAATACCGCACCACCCTGGATCTCAACAACAAGTTCCTGGCCCACATGCAGGATACCGACGGCAAACCGCCGGAGGGTGCCATGTGGTTCCTGAAAACCTACGAGGATCTCTGGACCCAGTGGGTGCCGGCCGACGTGGCCGCCAAAGTCAAAGCCGCCATGTAATCATTCCCGACCTCCCGTCCGGCCCCCGTTGATAGCTGTGCGGAGCCGGACGGTATTCCTATCTCCCAAGGGATGCGACACCGAAGGATGTCATTCCAGCGAAAGCCGGAATCGCTTCCGGAAGCAGCGGGAGAAACAGCCAGATCCCGGCTTTCGCCGGGATGACGCGATGAGGACAATTTAGCCGCCGGCACCATGGCGGCAACCGAGGAGTAAAAATAACGTGAAGTTCCCCGAAAACATACAGATCCCTTTGGACAAGTGGACCGATCAGGCCATGGA
This sequence comes from Desulfobacterales bacterium, assembly GCA_050124295.1. Lineage (GTDB taxonomy): Bacteria > Desulfobacterota > Desulfobacteria > Desulfobacterales > UBA5852 > JABZFP01. The sequence continues at coordinate 9,410 of JASFFM010000126.1, forward strand.
TTGGGTGCTTATGAACTTCGGTGGCTTTTTTGACGCCCTGGGCAGTGCCATCCTGCAGTTCATGCTGGTGGTGGAGAAATTCTTCCTGTGGGTGCCCTGGCCGGTGTTGATTGGCGCGGTCGGCCTGTTGGCCTGGCGGGTCATGGGCAAATGGTGGTCGGGGTTGATGATGGCCGGCATGCTCTTTTTCATGGGGGCGCTGGGCAACTGGGAATTGACCATGCGGACCCTGTCGCTGGTAACGTCGGCCGTGATTATTTCGCTGGCCATCGGCGTCCCGCTGGGGATCCTCATGGCCAGCAACGACACTTTCGAGAAAATTTTAAAACCCCTTCTCGACGGCATGCAGACCATGCCCAGCTTCGTCTACCTGATCCCCGCCCTGATGCTCTTCGGTCTGGGGAAAGTGCCGGCCCTGTTTGCCACCATCGTCTACGCCGTGCCGCCCGTGATCCGGCTGACCAATGTGGGCATCCGCGAAGTCTCCCACAGCGTGGTGGAGGCCGCCCATGCCTTCGGCTCGAGCTACTGGCAGATCCTGTTCAAGGTTCAGCTGCCCCTGGCCCGCCCCACCATCATGGTGGGCGTCAACCAGACCACCATGATGGCCCTGGCCATGGTGGTCATTGCCTCCATGATCGGCGCCAAGGGATTAGGGTTCGAGGTGCTGCTGGCCATCAACCGGATCGAAATCGGGCGCGGCTTTGAAGCCGGTTTGTGCATCGTGTTGATGGCGATCATCATCGATCGCATCACCTATGCCATGGCATCCGGCAAAAAAGCCTGATACGACCGAAGCGGCGCGTAAAGCCGC
>JASFFM010000127.1:0-10202 GCA_050124295.1 Desulfobacterales bacterium
ATGGGCGACCGTCATAAAAAAAGACATTTACTTCCATCTCTTGGATACCATCGGCGGATGAAGGAGAAATGACGAATGAGCGATGCGGCGACCCAACTGGCGATTATCGGTGCGGGACCAGGCGGCTATGCGGCCGCTTTTCTGGCGGCCGATCTGGGGCTTCAGGTGACCCTGGTCGATCCGGAAGCCAACCCCGGGGGTGTCTGCCTCTACCGAGGCTGCATTCCTTCCAAAACCCTGCTGCACGCCACGCATCTGCTGACGGAGGCTAAAAACGGCGCCCAGTGGGGATTGGCCTTCAAGGACCTGACCATGGATGTAAGCGCTCTAAGGCAACGCAAGGATCGCGTGGTGGCACAGCTTACCGAAGGATTAGGCCAATTGGTCAAGCGTCGCAAGATCACCTATATGCGTGGCAGCGCCGTATTCCAGGATGAAAAGACCCTGTCCGTGGAAGGCCTGGGGGGCGAGACGCATCGCCTGACTTTCGAGCAGGCCATTATTGCCACGGGCTCTCGGGCGTTGGCCCTACCACTATTCGATGCGGCCGGCAAACGGGTGCTCAATGCCACGGCGGCCCTGGAGCTGGAAGCTATTCCCGACCGGCTGCTGGTGGTCGGGGGCGGTTATATTGGTCTCGAGCTGGGCAGCGTCTACGCTGGCCTGGGATCCAAGGTCTGCCTGGTGGAGATGACTTCGGCGTTGCTGCCCGGCGTGGACCGCGATCTGGTGCGTTTCCTGCACAAGCGGCTGCAATCCCTCTTCGAGGACATTCAGCTTCAGGCCGTGGTCGAGGAAGCTAAATGGCAAAAGAACGGCGTCATGGTGCAAATCAGGGACAAAGAGGGCAAGGCCGCGAAGCGTCTCTTCGACAAGATCCTGGTGGCTGTCGGGCGCAAGCCCCGCAGCGATGGGCTGGGCCTCGAGGCCATCGGCATCGAGACGGACGGTGAGGGTTTTATTCGCGTGGACGACCAACGCCGCACAAGCCGGCGACATATTTTCGCCATCGGCGACGTGGCCGGCCAGCCCATGCTGGCCCACAAGGCTTCTCACGAAGGTCGCGTGGCGGTGGAGGTCATCGCCGGGCAGAAATCGGTCTTCAAACCCCTGGCCGTGCCGGCGGTGGTTTTCACGGACCCCGAAATCGCCTGGGCCGGCCTGACCGAGTCCCAGGCCAAAGCGCAGTCCGTGGCCTTCGAGGTTGCCCGTTTTCCATGGGGTGCTTCCAGCCGGGCCGCCACGCTGGGCGCACCCGAAGGGCTCACGAAAATTCTGTTGGACCCCGAAAGTGAAGCGATCATCGGTGTGGGTATCGTCGGCGCCAATGCCGGTGAGCTTATCGCCGAGGGCACCCTGGCGATTGAAATGGGCGCCAATGCCACTGATCTGGGGCTCACCATTCACCCCCATCCAACCCTCAGTGAAACCATGATGGAGGCCGCGCATGTCTTCCATCGCACGGCGGCGCATTACTACACCCCCCCACGCAAACCGAAGCCCTAGCCGTTCCCGGCGTTCATCGTGTGCATCAGACATGCGCGATGGCGGTGTGGCGGGAAATCTCGGAATTGGTCGTGCAGAGGTCATCCAGGGCGAGGGCGTGAACGTCCTCTTTGCCGGTCAGGCGGGCGAAATCCTTCAACTCGGCCGTGGACACCCGCAGGTAGTTGGCCAGCTCCCGGGCAGCGGCGTCCACATCCAGCCGGGCCCGCAGGTCCGGGTCCTGGGTGGCGATACCGGTAGGACATCGGCCGGTGTTGCAGACGCGAAACTGGCGGCAGCCGATGGCCACCAGGGCGGCCGTGCCAATGGCAATGGCGTCGGCACCCATGGCCAGGGCCTTGGCGAAGTCGGCTGATATCCGCAATCCACCGGTGATGACCAGGGAGATGTCCCCGCCCCCGTTGGCGTCGAGATACGTTCGCGCCCGGTAAAGGGCAAATATGGTCGGCACCGATGCGGCCGCTTTGACAAACTTGGGCGAAGCACCGGTGGCGCCGGCCCGCCCGTCGATGGTAATGAAATCGGGTGCGGCGTAAAGCGCTACCGCCAAATCGGCTTCAATGTGGCCGGCGGCGAGTTTGATGCCCACAGGCTTGCCGCCCGTGGCCTTCCGCAGCCAATCCACCTTGGCTTTGAGATCTTCGCGATTGCGGATATCGTCGAAGCGCGCCGGACTCTTGATAGCGACCCCTTCCGCGAAGCCGCGAAGGGCGGCAATTTCCGGCGTTACCTTTTCGGCCGGCAGATGTCCCCCCATTCCCGGTTTGGCCGACTGGCCAATCTTGATCTCGACGGCGTCCACCTGTTGCAGATTGTCTTCACTGACGCTGTAGCGGTTTGGGACATACTCGAAGATGTATTTGTGGGCCCTTGCCATGGATTCCGGCAGGATGCCACCTTCTCCCGAACACATGGCCGTATGGACGGCGGCACTGCCCTGGGCCAGGGCCAGCTTGGCCTCTCTTGAGAGGGCGCCGAAAGACATGTGGGTGATAAACACAGGGGTGTCGATGACCAGGGGATGGGCGGCCTTCGGTCCGATGACGGTCAGGGTATCGACCGCTTCCTCGGGATTCAGGGGCTGGCGTGCCAGCTGGGCGCCCATGATCAGAATGTCGTCCCAGGAAAAACCGGGCTTGCGTGTTCGCATGGGTTCGATAATCGAATGGCCGGTTTCGGCCATGATACGGATATCGGCCATGCTGGTTTCCAGTTCATCGAAGGACTTCTCGGGAATCGCGGTGATCCTCTCATCACCGCAATCCTCCGGGAAGGATGCCTCGGGAGATGCGTCCGTGTCGATTGGACGCCACAACGATTTGCCGGATGCGCATACGCTGCAGACCCAGTCATCTGCCAGCTGATCCCAGCGTCGGTCCTCCCGGGCTTCGTCGAAAAGCGTGTCACAGATGGTGCATTTGTAGACCGTCATCGTTTTCTCCTTCCCTGAATGAATGCCGGGTAGTGCTTGTTGAAGACGAGGATCAAAATACGGTTTGATCAACGGCCGTAACGGCCGGAAGAAGAGCGATAAGAGGGTGTTGAAAGACGGCCAGGGGTGGTTCGAATCAACACCGAAGGCAATCGCAAGCGCGCTTGGATCTTAAAACCCGCCCGGTGGCCGATTCCGATTCTGATGCGCCCAGCATCAGAGTGGTGCCGAGCGCGGCGGACGGCGGCCTTGCCTTATGGTTTTCGGGCACGGCCGCCGGTCCGATCGGAAGTATTTTCGGCCTAGAGGTCCATGTTGGCCGGTTCATAGAACTCCTTGGGATGTTTGCAGGACGGGCATTTGGGTGGCGGCTCGGTGCCTTCGACGATGTAGCCGCAAACACTGCATTTCCATTTGATGGCTTGCTCGCGTTTGTACACGGTGCCGGCCTCGACCATGGCGATCAACCTCTTGTAACGCGCGCGATGGTGGGCTTCGATCTTGGAAACCTGTTCGAAGGCGATTTTAGCTTCCATCTGACCTTCGGCCTCCGCTTCTTTGGCAAATTGCGGATACATATTCTCCACCTCGTAATCTTCGCCGCCCATGGCCTCTTTGAGGTTGGTCAGGGTGTCGCCTATGCCGCCCAGCAGCATCAGGTGGTCCTTGGCATGCCGCATTTCGTTGTCGGCGGTTTCCTCGAAAATCTTGGCGATGTAATGATAGCCTTCCTTGCGGGCCACTTTGGCAAAAAACGTGTACTTGTTGCGGGCCTGGGACTCCCCGGCAAAGGCTGCCTTAAGGTTGTCGGTGGTCTTGCTCATCTTTTCCTCCTTGGTCTGTTGGTTTTGGGTTGTGTTTGGCATATGGGTTGACCCGCAGCACGGTTGGTGCCGCGGGGATGGACCTCTGGCCCGGATGGACACGTGTTGCAGAATCCTTGCAGAACGACCCGTTTGCTGATCACCTTGAATGTGTCGGCAATCGAATCCGGCACCTCGAGATGGCTGTAGCGCTCGTTTTCAAAATCGATGATCTGGCCGCAGGCCATACAATGCAGGTGGTGGTGACCGTCGGTAACGGGATCAAAGCGCTTGGGCCCGCCAAACACTTCTACCACGTCCACCACACCGATGGCGGCGAAGGTCGAAAGGGTCCGGTTGACCGTATCGAAGGAGATGTTCGGAAATTCTTTTTTGACCGTCCGGAACATGAGATCCGCCGTCGGGTGCTGGTCCGATTGAATGAGGGCCCGGTAGATGGCCACGCGCTGCGGTGTGATCTTGAGTTGATGCTGGCGACAGGTGTCGGTGAAAAGCGCCACACGCTGGTCGATGGACAATGAATGCATGCCGTTCTTAAATAAGACCCATTCCTAATTGTCAAGTGCTTTTTGCCCACCACGGGATGGTGTTTGATCACTTGCGCAGGGCAGGACGCCGCCAGGCATGGGTTTTTCGCGGCCCGGGGGTTCAATTCCCACGACGCCAAGATGCCCCCAAAACGGCCGGCGGCCATTACCTCGATGGGTGCAGGCTTGATCGAAGCCGATTGAGCATTAGGGTGAGCCAATCAATTTAGCAAGGAGACCTGTCGCCATGACCATCGATCTGAACGCCCCTCTGGCACTGCCCTGCGGCGTGCAACTTCCCAACCGGCTGCTCAAATCCGCCATGACCGAAGGACTGGCCGATCGTCATGACCGGGCCACCGGCCGCCACGCCACCCTCTACCGGCGCTGGTCGACGGGTGGTACAGGAACCTTGATCACCGGTAATGTCATGATCGACCGTCGATTCCTGGAGCGTCCGGGCAATGTGGTCATCGAAGATCGTGAAGGACTGGAGCATCTCAAACGATGGGCCGCCGCCGGCACCGCCGCCGGCAATCAGCTCTGGATGCAGATCAGCCATCCGGGGCGCCAGTGTGCCAAACGAAGCGCCCGTCGCCCGATGGCGCCATCGGCGGTGCAGTTAAAACTGCTGGGCAACTTCGGCCGGCCGGTGGCCATGTCCGAAGAAGATATTCAGGATGCCCTCGATCGGTTTGCGCGCACGGCCGGTATTGCGCGCGAGGCCGGATTTACCGGTGTTCAATTGCATGCGGCCCACGGCTATCTCATCAGTCAGTTTCTCTCCCCCCGTCTAAATCGCCGCACCGATGGGTGGGGCGGCGCTCTGGCGGCGCGCGCCCGTTTTCTTCTGGAAGCCGTGGCCCGCACCCGGCGTGTGGTGGGGCCTGATTTTCCGGTGGCTGTCAAGCTGAATTCAGCCGATTTTCAAAAGGGCGGATTCCGTTTCGATGATAGTATCCAGGTGGCCCAATGGCTTGAAGACGGCGGGGTGGACTTGATCGAAATCTCCGGCGGAAACTATGAGCAGCCGTCCATGTTCGACATCCAAGGCAGAGCCCGGGACGCCGATGGATCGCCGAGGGAAAGCACCCGGCGACGGGAGGCATTTTTTCTAGAGTACGCCGCGCGCCTGCGCAGGGAAGTAAAATTACCCCTGGCGGTGACCGGCGGCTTCAGGACCCGCCGGGTGATGCTTGCGGCGCTCAACCGCCATGCGCTCGATGTCGTCGGGATGGCCCGGCCTCTGGTCACCGAACCTGATTTGTCGCAACATCTTCTGGACGCCACCAGGGATAGTGCTGTGGCCCATGAACACCGACTGAAGATCGGACGGGGTCCTTTCGGCCCCCATAGCCGGCTTTTCCTGTTTAAAGCCTTGAATGCCCTGGGACCACTGGCCTGGTATTATCGCCAGATCATTCATCTGGCCCACAAACGCAGACCCCAGCTCCGCCTGGGCGTGCTGTCGGCCCTGATCCTGCACCAGGTTACCGAAATCCGCCTGGCCCGCAGGCGGCAGCATCTCCGTTCGCCCGCCGGGAAGACAATCGTTCAGCGCGCATCGGCCGGGTCAACCAAGCGCCCCTGATCGGGCCCGCGAGGGCCACCTGCGCGATGGCATTGTTCGGATTTGATTTTCGCAACCCTGAGAAAATAAATTCCTATCATTGTCAATCTTCTTTACAACATCGTGGCGCTGCGCCCAAAGGTTTGCACGGCGGGCATTCGATTGCCAGCGCCGCTGCAAAGGGCTTTGGCAATTTCTGGCATTGATCCTGTGTGTTGGATAACTTTCTAAAAATAAATAACTATTCCTAACCATCGACCGATATGGATTGACCCCGGACCGGCCTCGATGGCGATCCACCCGCCGGAAGAACGCCCACCGGTATGGTGATCGCGCCTGCCTTGAAACCGTGTTTCCAAGATGTGGAACAATCCTTGCTTCATTGATTCGACGAGCAGGGAACGCTAATCGGCGGGTTTTCCAGGATGAGCGAACGACTTGACCCCTTGCGCAGTGGCTGAGGCGGTGCGCGGTATCTTTCCATCTTGCGGCGGGTGTGACCAAGGAGAGCGATATGTCCCAGCGGATCGGTTTTATTTCAACCCGTTTTGCCGGTACCGACGGCGTTAGCCTGGAAGCGGCCAAATGGGCTCAGGTGCTGGAGCAGGACGGCCACCACTGCTTTTGGTTCGCCGGAGAACTGGATCGCTGCATGCGGCACAGCTTTCTGGCCCCCGAGGCGCACTTCCAGCACGGTCAGATCACGCATATCGCTGAGCATATCTTCGGACGGACCCAGCGTGACCCCCAAATCACGGACTTGATTCACACCTTGCGAGCGTCCCTCAAAAAACAACTGCGTCAGTTTATCGCTCGGTTTGATATCGACCGTTTGATCGTGCAAAACGCCATGACCATACCCATGAACTTGCCTTTAGGGCTGGCCCTGGCCGAGGTCATTTCCGAAACCCGCATGCCGACCATTGCCCATCATCACGATTTTTTCTGGGAGCGCAAACGATTCGCCCTCAACGCGGTGGGAGAATTTCTACCCATGGCCTTCCCCGCTGACCTTCCCCCCATTCAGCATGTGGTCATCAACTCGCCGGCCCAGCGCGAACTGGCCCATCGGCGCGGCATCGCCGCCACGTTGATCCCCAATGTACTCGATTTTGACCAGGCGCCCCGGGTGGATCACGACGCCGTCCAAGACTTTCGGCAGGCCATCGGTCTGGCGCCGGACGATCTGATGGTGCTTCAACCCACCCGCCTGATCAAGCGCAAGGGCATCGAGCATGTCATCGAACTGGTCAAGGCCCTGGACAATCCACGCTGTAAGTTGGTCATCTCCCACGAAGATGGTGACGAAGGCCGGGGCTACAGCGAATGGCTGCAGACGCTGGCGAAAAACAATGGTGTCGACCTGCGTCTGGTCAAGGCGAATGTGATCAGTCCCTGGCGGGAGGCACCGCTGCGCGAGGGGCAGTTTTCCCTCTGGACGGTTTACGCGGCCGCCGACCTGGTGACCTTTTGCAGCCTGTATGAGGGATTCGGCAATGGTTTGCTGGAAGCCATTTATTTTAAAAAACCCATTATTTTAAACCGCTATGATATCTTCATCAACGACATCGAACCCCTTGGGTTTGCCTTCATGACCCTGGATGGCTACCTGACGCCGGATGTGGTTGCCAGCGCTCGCCGCATCCTGCGGGGAGGTGCGGAAACCTACGCCGATCCGGAACGAAACTTCGCCATCGCCCGCCGTTATTTTTCCTATCGGGTTCTGCGCCAACGTCTGCGACCGCTTCTCGTTGGATCACCCCCCCGGCCCCACCGACACCCCAGCGGGCTTCGACCGCAGGCCTTGGGGGAGACCTCCGTCCGACTCGTTGGCTGAGGCCGGCGCCCCCGGTCTATCGATCCCCTGTCGCGCGGGGCGGCAAACCGCCTCCTATGGCAATACCCTGTGCCGACACGCGCCAATCCATGCACCATTCACCGCCCCCGCCCGGGGGATGCGGAATCCGATAGGGGAGCCCTCTAACGCCGCTGGCGGGGACGCTACCGGGACCGCCTCCCCGCCCCATTGCGATTGACACGGGGACCGCCCGTCCGTGCAAAAGGACCCGCATGGCCAGCCAGCGCCAGGATGGAGCCTAAACCACCTGATGGATGCGCGCCTGACGATAATTCGTTTGCGCGAAGTTGTCTGCTTCGGCTGGTGCCTGGTCTGTAAGGGGCGTCTTCTTGGCCGGCGGGACTGCGGCGGGCCAAGGGGAAAACTTGCCAAGGGTTTCATGCGGACAGTTTGATCAGGTAAACCATTGCCGGTCGTTCAAAGACGTTTTCCAATGCGTGTCTTCAGAGAAGGCGTGCATCGATCGCCCTTGGCGATCCGTGCGGCGATTATCGATTGGCTTCCAGGCCATCGCCGGGGGCTGTTTTTGATGATTGCCGGATCGCCCTCGGACGTGTAGACTGCCGATCATGACCGCGGCCAAGATGCATCGCAATATTACCTTCAAACGAATCGTGCTGGACGCATCTCAATTCATCCGCTGCCAGAAACCGATGGTGCGCCGCCTGGGGCGGCCTTTTGCGGTCAGTCCCCGCTTCATCGAGATCGACCTGACCTACCGCTGCAACCTGCGCTGCCGCAATTGCAACCGCTCCTGCACCCAGGCGCCCAGCCGGAAGGATATTTCCCCGGGACGGATCGCGGCCTTTATCCGCGAAAGCCGGGCCCAGGGACGATCCTGGGAGCGCATCCGACTGCTGGGCGGTGAGCCGACCCTGCATCCGCAATGGGCGACGATTATCGAGATGCTGCGCGAATACCGTTCCCGCCAAGATCCGAAGCCGCGGATTGTCGTCTGCACGAATGGTAGCGGGGCCCGCGTTCGTCGTCGGCTGAAGGGTTTGCCCAGGGACATCGAGATCAAGAACACGTGGAAAAGCGAGCGCCAGCGCCTCTTTCGTCCCTTCAATGTGGCCCCCGTCGATCGTCCGGCCTATCGATGGGTTGACTACACCTGCGGCTGTCGCATTCTGGAAGATTGTGGATTGGGTCTGACCCCCCAAGGATATTACCCCTGTGCCGTCGCCGGTGCCATTGACCGGGTATTCGGCTTCGGACGGGGGCGACTGGAACTTCCCATGCCGGGGGAAAACATGCGCGACGATCTGGGTATGTTCTGTCGTCTCTGCGGTCATTTCGGATTCGCCTGGCCCACACGGCGCACCCGCCTATCGCCCACTTGGAAGCGGGCCTACGATCGCTACCAAAGGGCAGACCGAGACCGCCATCCTCGCTTCGAATGGCCGGCATTTGTCAAACCATAAAGCAATCATTAAATTAAAAATTTAAAGCGTTCGTTTGCGATTTGCGAAAACCGCCTCTTGGGGGCAGGGCTCCATATGACCCTGTCAGGACGGGGTTATCCGCGCTGCCAATCGCCATCTAAAATCCAAAGCGGGTGCCGGAGACCATGAAACTCAATTTTTTCGAGCGGCTTTTCATTCTCAGCCCCATCCGTCCTCTGCTGCAGCGCCACCTGGAGGCCCGGCAGTTGTTGAAAATGGGCGGGGCTGTGAACGGTGGTCCTGTTCTGGAGATCGGATGCGGTCCCGGCGGGGGCATAAATTTGATTTACGACCTTTTCGGGGCAACTGCGGTCGATGCTTTCGACATCGATCCGCGCATGGTAGCGCTGGCTCGGCAGCGGCACCTCCGGCGGGAAACCGCCCATTTCTGGACAGGCAACGTGCGTCGGATCCCGGTGGTCGATCACTCTTACAAGGCACTGTTCAATTTTGGCATTATCCATCACGTTGTCGATTGGCGGGCCGCCTTGAGTGAAATCTGGCGCGTTTTAGAACCCGGTGGGCGGTTTTATTGCGAGGAGATTCTGGCCTACTACATCACCCATCCCATCTGGGGTCGCTTGATGGATCACCCGCAGCAGGACCGTTTCGACGGGCCAGTTTTTACCGAAGCCCTGCAGCAGTGCGGATTTCATGTCCGGGAGGTTCGCGAAATGGCCAATCTTTATCTTTGGGTGATTGCCGACAAACCTGAATAGCGACGCATGTCATCATGGGGAAGGTTACTGCGAAAGAGAGGCGAAGGATGAACCAGAAGAATTTTGTCATTATTGGTGGTAGCAGGGGAATCGGCTGGGAGATCACCCGCCGGCTGTCTGAAGATGGTCACCTGGTGATTGTTGGGTCCCGGAGTGCGGAGCGCCTGGATGGTCTGGCGGGTGTCAGGCACATACCCCTGGACGTGACCGAGGGTCCCATACCGGCCGAGCACGTACCCCAAAAACTGGACGGTCTGGTGTATTGTCCGGGGTCGATCCTTCTGCGCCCTTTTCGCGGACTCAAGCCCAAGGATTTCAAGG
>JASFFM010000128.1:0-10199 GCA_050124295.1 Desulfobacterales bacterium
GGCACTGGACCTCGACTGGCCGTCGGGGGTAATCTCCTTGTCCCACCTGGCCCTGCCCATTCCACCCGACGATCCCCTCTACGGCCAGTCGCCGCCCAAGGATCGCCGCCGTCTGTTTCTCGGACGGATGGCCGTGCAAGGCGAGCGGGGTCTGCTCAAATTGCCTGAAAACTGGTTCTTACGTTTACGGCACAACCCCTTCTACACTTACCTCGAAGCGCGAACCCATGCCTGGATCGATGCGCGCAGCCAACGTGTTGCCCCATAGGGGCCTCATCAGACAACCTAAGGGCGAAAACCGGTTGTGGGGGTGTGGACCAGCGGAGGAACGATTCCAACGGCCCAAGCGCAAAGACTAGTCGAAATTATCCTTTAAGTCGCGATCATCGCCATCACCCGAAAGGTGATCATCCTCGTTTTTGAAAAATACGATGGCATGACAATGGGGTAAAAACCCCTGATCGGTCGAACCTCCAAAGCCTCTCCTCAAGTCGGGAAGGGTTTAGGTCAATGACGAAGCATACTCAAGATGATGGTTTCGTGATGCCGGTCAGGGTTTCCTGCTCATTCTCGGAAGGCAAATCATTCGGGTTCGCCGATAAGGTGAACATCCCGCTGAGGAAAGGGTATCTCGATCCCCTCTTGCTTGAACGTCGCGTAGATCTCCCGATTCAGTTCGTGAATCAACCGGCCTTTGTCCTGGGGCCGGTGGGCCCAGCAGAGCAACTCATAATCCAGTGCTGAGTCGCCGAACGATCGGAACCGCACCCGCGGGTCCGGTGTCGAGGACACGAGCGGATTGCTTTGGGCAATGGCAAGCAGGGTTTTCTCCACGAGATCGATACCCGAATCATAGGACACGCCGATTTTGATCCGGACGCGAAAACGCGGTTGCGGTGCACTTTCATTGATGATCTTGGTGCTGGTGATGATGGAGTTGGGGATCGCGATAAGGATGTCATCACGCGTTAGGATGCGGGTGCTGCGCATGCCCACGTTGACCACGACGCCGCGTTCACCGGATTCCAGCAGGATATAATCCCCGGTCTTGAAGGGGCTGTCCATGAGGATGCTGATACCGCCGAAAAAATTGGCCAGCGATTCGCGGGCGGCCAGGGCAAAGGCAATCCCGGCAATACCGGCCGAAGCAAAGACGGCCGTGAAGGAGATGCCGATATACGCGGAGACATTCCACAGAAGGACGAGCAGAAATACCCAGGTGATCACCTTGCCCATGAGCCGGGTCAGGTTGGGATCGATGTTTCTCGGGCGCAAGCGGGGGGAGGATACAATCAGGCTGGTCATACCATATCCTGCCATGAGGATGAACCAGCAGCTCCCCAGAAATAGCAGGACGCGCATACCTTTGTTGAAAACATCCAGGGCGGTGCCGGTGAAATTGATCTGCTCATCGATCAGAAACCTGAGCGTCCAGGCAACGACGAGCAATACCAACGGCGTTAAAAAATTACGGGGATCGATGACGGCGCCGTCTCGCGACAGTTCGGGTCTCTCGGAACGGGACCAGCCAAATGCAATGACAACCACCCAGGTGCCGGCAATCAAAAGCAGGAGCGCACTGACCCATTGCCAGACGGCTTGCTCAAGGAATCCCCTGTGGGCCCAGCCGGGCAGGCTGTTGATAAGCCGGTTGGAAACCATGGGGCCGGGGCTGTAGATGTAATCCTCGTAGATGCCGACCGAAGCCCCCCTCTTGTAGGGTTTGACTTTGATTCGCTCGTAGAATTCACGAAGTCGGGCAACCGTTGCCGGGTTGAATAGATACTCGCCTTCAAAGGGCCCCTGGCTCGCCCTTGCAATGGTAATTTCAGTATTCGGCAGGGTCCATTCTTCAAGGTTCCTGGCTGTCATGGCGGCGGCATCGGGGATGCTTCTCTTGGCCGGAATATCCATTCGGTCCAGAATTTCTTTCAATAGCAGGGCCGACTCAAAACCGACATCCTGCCGGTCCGCCGGCGCTACTTTGCTCAGATCCAGACTGCGCCCCGCCTCATGGAGACTTTCGCGGGCATCCGCGCTCATGAAGCCTTCTTCCAACTGGATGCGGTAGGTCCGATCCATCTGATCAACAAAATACATGAGGGTACTGCGCGGGCTGCCGGTATCAGGGGGCGCCAGGGGGTGAAGATCCACATTGGCGACCGCCGGATGGATACTGCCCCAGAAGATATTGAATGCAAGAATGAGAAAGAAATAGGACATGATGGCGCCACGCCTGGAACGCTCCACCTGTAATGTTATAAAGATCGTTTTGTATTGTCGGTTCATTTGCGCCTACCTTGGCCCACGATTGTTTTTCTAAAAGCGACGGTGGTGATTATTTTTAAAATTCACCCAGGTTTCGTATCCAACACGTTTGCGATCCGATTCCTACGGGAACCGTTTCACGACGCCTCTTCAAGGGATGTTTTCCACAATTCGCCGGCCATTTTGAGGATGCCTTCCACATCGAAACCATCGACCAACGCGATGATCCGGCGACTGATGGGGGCCGGTTCCGCCGACTGCGCATACCCGCGGGGCCGATTCAACCATGGCGCCGACATCGTTAATCGCCGCCGCCTGCGTTAAGCGGCGCTGCCCCTGCTCGACCAGCTAAGCCCGAACATTGCATGAAAATATGGATGTCCACTGGCTGGATGCATTGGTTCCCTGTCTGAACGGAAGGTTGCGCTAAATGGGTCCGCTAACCCTCGGTGAGCGGCGCATTTCAGCGAGAAGCGCATACCCTTTTCACCCGGCGGGCAAGCCCCAGGCATCCCTTTGCGGCGTGATCAGGCGCTTGCGGTGGCATGCCCAACGCGGCGCTCCGGAAGGCCTCAAACGTGTGAAATTTGCGGGATAGGCTTCGCTTGCCGCCACGCGCAAGGGCTCTTCGATGGCATTGTCTTTGGGGCCCAGCATCGTCGCCCTGTCTGTCCTTGGCGGCCGTGGGCGCAGCCAAACCGGGAGATGGGCATCGACAAAAAGAAAAAGCGTCATGGCGATTGAGGGCTTGGGCTGACGCCCAAGCTGAAACCCGCGATGGGCCCGATTGCGATCTCTGATCCAACAACCGGGCGGGAAGCGGCGGCGCATTTTGCACTCCCACCCAGTGTGGGCTCTCTTTAGGGTGCCGTGCATGCTCAGGCGTACATGCTTTCGATCTCCCGGGCGTATTTGTGATGCACCACCCGCCGTTTGAGCTTCATGGTGGGGGTCAGTTCCCCGCCTTCGACCGACAGTTCCTCGGGCAAGACAACAAATTTTTTGATGCCCCAGGCGCGCGGCAGGGAGGCGTTGATGGCATCCACCTGGGTTTGCAGATAGGCCAGGAAGCGAGGACAGGCCGCGGCGTCCGCGATGGTGGACGCCTGGCTGCCGGCTTCCGCCGCCGTGGTTTCGATCTTGGCGGCATCCAGGGTGAAGAGCGCGGCCATATGTTTGCGCCGGTCGCCGATGGCCACCACCTGGTTGAGGACTGGGATGGCTTTGTACTTGCCTTCCAGCACCTGGGGCGGAACGTTCTCGCCGCCGGCGGTGATGATCAGTTCCTTCATGCGGTCGGTGATTTTTAAAAATCCCTTGTCATCAATCTCGCCCACATCCCCGGAGTGCAGCCAGCCGTCGGCATCGATGGTTGCGCGGGTCGCATCTTCGTTCTTGAAATACCCCTTGAACACATGCCGGCCGCGCATCAAGACCTCGCCATCCTCGGAGAGAGCAATCTCCGTTCCCGCCATGGCCGGGCCTGCCCAGCCAATCCTGTATTTAAACGGCTCGGGCAATGACACGGTAGCCGGTCCCGTACACTCACTCATGCCATAAACCTCCGTGATCGGTATATTGAGACTCATGAAGAATTCCAGGGTGTCCAGCGAGATCGGCGCCGCGGTGGATATGAACAAGCGGCAGCGATCGAACCCGAGTCGCTCGTGCACCTTGGAAAAAACCAGCTTGTGCGCCAGGCCATAGAAGCCCGGGAGGGATTGGCCTTCCTGCCGGGCATAGGCGCCGGCCAGACCTTTGCCACGGGCCCAGGCGGCAATTTTCTTCTTCAAGGGGGGATTCTGGGCCCCGGCGGCGACCATCTTGGCCTGGATTTTCTCCCAGACACGGGGCACACCCACGAAAAGGGTCGGTCGCACCTCGCGCAGGTTTTCTCCCAATTGGTCCAGGCTTTCGGCAAACCACGTCGTACAGCCCATCTTCAGCGGCACCAGGAGACTGACCACCTGCTCGGCAATGTGACTCAGGGGAAGATAACTGATCACCTCGTCGTTAGCGCGCGCGCCGGTAAGGGCCATCACCTGTTCGGCGGTCCAGGTGGCGTTGTCGTGCGTAATCATGACGCCCTTGGGATTGCCCGTCGTGCCGGAAGTATAAATCAGTGTACAGCAGTCATCCGGATTCTGGGCCTCCATGCGCTCATCCAGGGCCGTCTCGGGGACCTTGGCGGCGATCGATGGCAAGTCTTCCCAGGCATGGATCCGCTCGTCAGGATCGTTTCCCGCCATCATGACAACGGCTTTGAGATCGGGCAGCTTCGACCAGATGGCCTTGAACTTGTCCAGCTGGGCGGCGTTTTCCACCACCACGATATTGGCCTCGCTGTGTTCGGCAATGTACTGGCATTGCTCCGGGCTGCTGGTGGTGTAAATCCCGCCGGGGACGGCCCCGGCAAAAATGGCCGCCAGATCGCTGATAAACCACTGGGGGCAGTTGCTGCCCAGGATATTGACGGCCTTGCCTTGGGCGAGCCCCAGAGCCATAAAGGCGCGGGCCGTGGTCTTTACCTGATGATAGTACTCCCGCCAGGTCATGGTTTCCCAGACCCCCTCGCGTTTGGCCTTCAGGGCGATATTGGACCCGAACTTGGCAACCGTATCCCCCATTACATCCATGACCGTTTTTTTCATTATTGGCCCTCCCGTATGTTGGCATTTAAAATCGCTTCAGGGGCCGGCCGGTGGATGGCGAAGCCATCGGGGCTGCGGCCGCCCTGACTTGGCGGTAAACGGATTTTGTTCAGCGGTTGAAAGGAGGAATCGTTTCGGTGCGTCGTTTCCCTACGGAGCGCCGTCTGTGCTCAGCTGGAATGTGCGTGGATTAAAAAGGATCGGGGCGCATTTGTCAACCAGGGCTCCCACACGAATTTAAACCCTCGGTCTGCCGCGGGGTGCCACGGTCGGCGTGGGCGAGCGCGTCCTTCGCTTTCCCTCGCAGGCCCCTCTTTGGTGATGGGCATACTTGGCGCCGCAGGGCTGCCCGCAGGGGGAAAACAAAAGGGACCTGCACAGGCAGATCCCCTCAACGCCGCTGGTCATCGTGCCACTTAAACCGTTTGCGCAGATCCCGTTTTTTTTTGCCGGCCCATCGTCCGATTGGCGGATGGCCAGACACGGACATGGACCGGCGCCATCAGGCCTCGTGCCGAACCGGCTCCCCCAGTTCTTGCACGGAAAAATTATAAAATACATGGTGCCCGTCGTAATCCAGCACCCGCAAATCATCCGACTGTTTCAAGTCGCCCAGGATAATGTTGTATTGCTGCCCGTATTTTTCCTTCACCTTCTCTTCGGCCACTTCGTAGGCAATGTATTTCTTGATCCCCTTGGTCTCGAGCTTGTTAACGAGTTTGGGGTCGTCCAGGGATTCATACGATGTCAGCAAAAGGATCGGCCCCGTCCCGGTAAAAAAGATACCTGCCTTCATGATGCACCTCCTTTTCCCAAGTGATCCGTTTTCTGATGGTTGCACCATTGTCGCGACAGCCCGCGTGCGCAGAGAAACGAGCCGCGACGCCTGTGATGGTAGAACGGGTGCCGGTAGCGTAAACCAACCCCAGGAATCGATGCGGTTTGCCGATCATCGGGGAACCATCGATAAACCAGAGCGACAGACCTAAGAGGTGCTGCAACGATCGGCCGGGGGTGGATGGATACGAGCGGGCGGGTGGGTACATGATATCGAAAACGGCTTTATATCACCAACATACTCCGGCCTTAGCCGATGTCAAGGCGCCCAATAATGGAAAACGCTTCGCCCAACGGTTTCAGTCCGCCAACGCCACCATCAGCAGGCTGATGTCATCGGTGGTGGCTGTATCCCCGCGCAGATCCCTGGCGCGTTTTAGGATCGCCGGCACCAGATCGCCCACCGGTTTGGGCGCCATTTCCCGGAGGGCGGCATGAAAACGGGCGCTTCCTTCCCGCTCGCCCTGCGGACCGAAATTGTCGGTCAAACCATCCGAGTAGAGCACCAGGCGCTCCCCCGGTGCGAGATATAGGGATGCCTCGTGGAAACCGCGATCGAACCCGGATCCGATCACGGTCCCGTGGTCGGCCAGAATGTCCAGGTGACCGTGCGGTTTTAAAACAAGCGGGGGCACGTGGCCGGCGTTGCCGTAGGTCAACCGGCCGGTATTGGTATTCAGGCTGGCGTAGACGATCGTGAAGAAGCAATCGAACCGATCGAGAGGAAAGGCCTTGTTCAGCCGATCCAGAACGGCCGCAGGTGAAAACAGCTTCCCGGTCAAACGCATTCGGTTATGCAACCCCTGTAGGAACTGGGTGACGGTCACGGCCACCAGGGCGGCCGGGACCCCATGGCCGCAAACGTCCAGGACATAGGTGCTGATGGTTCTTTCACCCGTTCGATAAATCTGGAAGATGTCGCCCCCCACGCGATCGCAGGGCTCGAACCCCCACGCCGTGCGGATATGGGGGATGTCCGGGGCATGGTGGGGCAGCAGGCTCTGTTGGATTTCAGCGGCCGCCGCGAGGTCCCGATCGATCTGGGCCTGTTTGGTCTCCAGCGCGATGTTACGCTCTTCAAGGTCGGTGATGTCGTGGATCATCACCATGATCATGCGGCGGCCCCGGAACTGGATGGGGCGGGCACTGAACTCGAGATATTTGGTCACGGGTCGGCCGTCGATATAGAATCGCCGCTCCAGGCGCTGGCGGTCGACAGGCGCTTTTTTCAGAAGGGTGTCGAGAAGGGAACGGCGAATGCTGCAAAACTGGCATTGCGACGTCTGCCCGCAGGGCCGGTTTTCAGCCACCGCATTGACGCACCCCGCAATCTGGCCGAAGGAGGTCTTCACCGGCTGGTCGGTGGACCGATCGAACATGTTGAGGAAACTGTTGTTGAAGGCATGGATCTGCAGGTTCTCGTCGGCAATCAGCACGGCGGAGTTGATATTGTCCAGCAGCAGATTCAGAAATTCGTTGGATTCTCTCAGATCAGACAGATTCGTCCCCATGGGATGGTTTGTCCCTTCCCCCGGTTTGGGGGCGCATTATAGCGGCGGATGCAGGGGCGGGGATTGACGTAGGTCAAAACGGTCGCGGCGCTCCAACCGGTCGCCGCCAAGCGCACGCGATTCTCCGACAGAAAGCCAGATCCCGGCGGATATGGTCACCCCCCGACAGCCGGCACCCCGATGGCCATAAGGCGAGGATTCGTTTTGGGGAAGCGTGCGCCTGGGCGGCCCTTAGATCTTGGGCGGAAACCGGATCAAGGCCGCTGCCAGACCGTCCAGCCGTCCTGGCCACTGCCATCGGCCCCGACATCAGAGACGGCACCGCGATAGCTGAATCCGATGGCGACGGCCCCGGGCGGCCGCGGAAATCGCTTGGCAAAGGTCCACCGAACGAGTTTGACTTCCGCGCCGGCACCGGCCGACCAAAGACCGGTGCTGGAGAGGATGAGGCCTTGGGCATCGATGAAATGAAGCGAGGCCCGCAAATATTTGATGGTCGGAAAATTCTTGATCGAGCCAAGGGGCTCGACCGTACCGTCGATTTGCAGCGCGTCGTCGCCCACCGAGGGCGTAAAGTGGATGGCAATGTCCTTGGCTGACCAGGTTTGCGGCTTGCCGTCCATGGCGGCCAGCGCAAGGCGGTTGTCCGGCCGGGCCGGTGTTCCTTCATAGGATGTCGACAGGCCGGCACAGCCGTTGATGACCGCCCCCAAGACAAGCAAGGGCAGCAGGCACAACGGGGGTATCCAGGACATCCCGGCGCGCCGCCGGCGCCAGGTTCCCCGGCCGGCAGGGCAGGCGTCGCACCCCGTGCCATCGCGTGGTTTCAATTTCATAGCGGCCTCCTCCCTCTGCCCAACCGAATTCTCCGGTGCCGCCAAACGAGATCGTGGACGCGCTTCGGCGGTCTTTTGTTGCAAGGGGTCTTCACCCATCGCGCCGGTGAAAGGGCTCCGGGGTCAAGGATCTTTGGGCGACATAAGGTAAAACCTATCCCTGGCCGTTGGCCAAAAGGATATCGGTATTCGCGCGCCTGTTGGCATGGTATCCATTCGATGCGGTCGCATCAAGACGGCCTTTCGCGATCAGCACATCCAACCGGCGCGGATCGGTTGCGCATTGTTATTAGGCCGGCCGGTACCCCTCCCGTCCAACAACCCGCGCGGTGGACGGGGATCATGATTGAATCATATGCGCTATCCCATCAGACGGCGTTTGTCGAACCCTAAAATCGCTTCTACCACGGTCTGAAAGCCCTTTTTGATTCCATTGGCCCCGGGATGCGATCCGAGGGGTTGACCCACTTGGGTGGTTTTTAACACCCTTAGGAAGGCTTCATGGAAACATCAAGGTGCCCTGGGGGCAATGTCTAAAACCGATGGCTTTGGACGGGGTCCTCCCCCCATCGAGGGCCTGGGGCGGGCGACGACAATGAAGGTCGCCCGGCTGGCCGGGAGGATCGCATGGCGGCCGCCGAATAAAAGGCCGCCTTCGGCGGAGAGCCATCCCGGCGCGTCCTTTTGAATTGACAATGCGATTCATTTTCTTTAGTTAATTTTAGATTCTGAAATACGATCAGAATGACATTGACCCACCCTCAAACCCAGGGAGACGGATGAACGACCAGCAGCCGGCCCTTACCGTTGAAAATCTCTACAAACGTTTCGGCGATCTTGAAGTTCTGAAAGGTATTTCGCTGTCGGCCTATCAGGGCGATGTCATTTCCATCCTGGGGGCCAGCGGCTCGGGGAAGAGCACCCTCCTGCGTTGTATCAATTTCCTGGAAACGCCCGATAGCGGCACCATCACGGTTTGCGGCGACAAAGTCCGCATGAAAAAGACCCGCCGCGGCCAGAACGTTCCCGGCAGCATCAAGCAGGTGGAGCGGGTGCGCACCAAACTGGCCATGGTCTTCCAGCAGTTCAATCTCTGGTCCCACATGACCATCCTGGATAACGTCATCGAGGCCCCGATTCATGTGCTCAACATCCCCCGCAAGGAAGCGATGGAAAAGGCCGAAGCCTATCTGCACAAGGTGGGCATCGGCAACAAGCTGAAGGCTTATCCCTCCCATCTTTCCGGCGGCCAGCAGCAGCGGGCCGCCATTGCCCGGGCCCTGGCCATGGAACCGGAGGTTATGCTCTTCGATGAGCCCACCTCGGCCCTGGACCCCGAGCTTGTGGGGGAAGTGCTGCAGGTCATCAAGGATCTGGCCTTGGAGGGCCGCACCATGATGGTGGTCACCCATGAGATGGGGTTTGCCCGGGAGGTGTCCTCACGGGTCGTTTTTCTGCACCAGGGGCTCATCGAAGAAGACGGTCCGCCCCGTCAGGTCTTCGAATCCCCCAAGTCCGAGCGGTTCAAGCAGTTTATCATGGCCATGATCTGAGCCTTGACGCATGGCCTGATGCTTTACGGTCTCTGAAGCGCATATCAACACCAACCCATCGATAGGAGGAAGATAATGCGAAAAGTCCTGATCGTCATCGCGGTGGTCGCTCTGGCGCTGGCCGCCGGTACCGTTCAAGCCAAGGATTGGAAAAAAGTCCGCATCGGTGTGGAGGGCGCCTACCCCCCCTTCAGCTATATGACCCCCGAGGGTGAACTGGCCGGATTCGACATCGACATCGCCAAGGCCCTGGGCCAGGCCATGGGCGTGGAAATCGAACTTGTCGCCCAGGATTGGGACGGCATCATTCCGGCCCTGCTGGCCCGCAAATACGACGCCATTATCGCCTCCATGTCCATTACCGAAGAGCGCAAGAAAAAAGTGGCCTTCACCAACAAGTACTACCAGACCCCGGCCAAATTCGTTATCAAAAAAGGCATGATGAGCGCGTTCTCCAAGGACGCCATCAAGGGTAAAAAAGTCGGTGTCCAGCGGGCCACGATTCATGATAAATACCTCACCGACAACTATGGCAAGGATGTC
>JASFFM010000129.1:0-10166 GCA_050124295.1 Desulfobacterales bacterium
CGCCGCTGGCATCATCCTGAACGATGGCCGGAATGAGTCCGCCCATCTTCTCAAAATCCAATTCGACCATCTCTCCCCGCTCTCATCTAAGCCTCGTGCCGGCGGCAAGGCCGCATCGCCACAGCATCATTGGACGATCGTACATAAATCGCAAATATTAACGGTATCCCCTGATGAAGTCAATTCATTTCGGTGACGGTATGCTTGCAATATAGCAGGTGGTCTGCTAAATTTAGTGCTTGTCCAAATGGCCGAGTGCTTGATCACCGGGGACGCTTGCAAGCGCCCGGGGGGCCCATTTCACGGCAGGAACGACCGACATGACCGATGAAAACAAACGCAAGCGTGTCATTGCGAAACGGGCACGGGAAAATAAACACGGGTGGAGACGCCGCCTTCTGTGGTGGCTGCTGGGCATCCTGTCGATCGCGGCCGTTGCCACGGCGCTGGCAGGCGTTGGATTTTTCTTTTATCTGGTGGAGGATCTTCCCCAGATTTCCTCATTGGCCGATTACCGACCGTCCACAGTGACCACGGTCTATGCCGACGACGATCAAAAAATAGCCGAATTTTATAAAGAACGCCGGCTGGTCCTCCCGCTGGAGGAGATCCCGCCCATGTTGGT
Organism: Desulfobacterales bacterium; assembly: GCA_050124295.1. Lineage (GTDB taxonomy): Bacteria > Desulfobacterota > Desulfobacteria > Desulfobacterales > UBA5852 > JABZFP01. The sequence goes on from JASFFM010000129.1 coordinate 626, forward strand.
GGAAGCATTCATTGCGGCCGAGGATTCCCGGTTTTTTGATCACGGCGGCATCGATTATAAAAGCATCCTGAGAGCCTTTTTCAAGAATCTGGAAGCCGGCACCATCGTGCAAGGTGGCAGTACCATTACCCAGCAGGTCACCAAATCGTTTTTTTTGACACCGGAAAGAAGCTACAGACGGAAACTAAAAGAAGCCGTGCTGGCCTATCGCATCAGCAAGCGTTTTTCCAAAGAAGAGGTCCTTTTCCTGTATTTGAATCAAATTTATCTCGGCCACGGTGCTTACGGCGTGCAGGCTGCGGCTCAAAATTATTTCGACAAGCCGGTACAGGAGCTGACCCTGTCGGAGTGCGCCATTCTGGCCGGACTCCCCCAAGCCCCCAGCCGTTATTCACCGCATCGTTTCCCGGAGCGTGCCCGCCAGCGACAACTTTATGTGCTCAGCCGTATGGAGGCGGAGGGATACATCACCGCCTCGCAGGCGCTTGACGCGCGCAATGCAGAATGGGACATCAAACCGCGGCGCAACTGGTACGTTGAAAAAGCGCCCTTTTACACGGAGCACGTGCGCCGCTATGTCGAACAAAAATATGGCGCCGAAGCGCTCTATCAGAATGGCCTCAACATTTACACCGCCGTCAACTTGTCCATGCAGACGGCGGCCCGTGAAGAGATACAGACGGGTCTGCGGGAGCTCGATAAACGCCAGGGCTACCGGGGGCCCATTGATCATCTGGCCGCCGGTGATCACGAGGCCTTCATCGCCGCGCTGGAGGATGAACAGGCGGAAAGCCTGGCGCCCAACGCCATCGTCAAGGGGCTTGTCGTGGCTGTCGATGACAGTCGCAAGCGGGTTGACGTGGCATTGGGGGCTGGCCAGGGGGTGCTCCTTTTAGATGACATGCAATGGGCACGCAAGCCGAATCCGGAAGCCATCTATTGGTCGGCCAAGGTGGGGCGTCCGAGCCAGGTGCTCAGTGTCGGAGACGTCATTCAGGTGCGCCTGAAAGCGTCAGCCGCTGAAAACGAGGCCTGGCCCCTGGCATTGGAGCAGACGCCCATAGCCCAGTCGGCCTTGTTATGCATCGAGGCGGAAACCGGATTTGTCAAAGCCATGGTGGGGGGGCGCGATTTTCAGGAGAGTCAGTTCAACCGGGCCATTCAGTCCCGGCGACAGCCGGGTTCGGCCTTTAAACCGATCATCTATGCGGCGGCCATCGACAAGGGCTATACACCGGCCTCCGTGATTTTGGACGCACCGATTGTGTTTGAGGATACGGAGCGGGATATCACCTGGAAGCCCAAAAATTACAAAGAAAAGTTTTACGGCCCCACCTTGTTGCGCCAGGCGCTGGCCAAGTCCCGCAATGTGGTCACCGTCAAGATCTTAAAAGATATCGGCATCGACTACGCGATCGACTACGCGCACAAAGTCGGCATCCGCTCTCACATGAACCGCGATTTATCCATTGCTTTAGGCTCTTCGGGCGTATCGCTGCTGGAAATCGTGAATGCCTACTCCGTATTTGCCAACTATGGGTATCGGGTCAATCCGATTTTTATCACCAAAATCACAGATCGTGACGGCCAGATCATGGAAGAAAATCTTACCGAGCGTGAAAAGGTGCTCGAGGAAACCACGGCGTTTATCGTAAACAGCCTTCTGGAAAGTGTTGTTAAAAGCGGCACTGGTCAGCGGGTGCGGGCGCTCAACCGACCGGTGGCCGGCAAGACCGGCACCACCAATAATCTCTACGACGCCTGGTTTGTCGGCTACACGCCCGATATCATTACCGGTGTATGGGTGGGATTTGACGAGGAAGGCTCGCTGGGCCGGGGCGAAACAGGATCCCGAGCAGCCAGCCCGATCTGGTTGCGATACATGCAGCGCGTCATGTCTGATCGGCCCGTTCGCGTTTTCGAGGTTCCGGAAGGCATTGTTTTCAGCAGGATTGATGCCGAAACGGGACTGTTGCCGATTCCCGAATCCAAGGAAACCCTATTCGAGTGCTTCAAGGAAGGCACGGTGCCTACCGAATTCACCCAACCACCGGATACGATAGCCAACCCCGACGATTTCTTCAAAACGGGGATGTAGTCGGACGGCGGCCAAGCTCCCCCGAGAGGACCCAAAAAGCCGCTGCTCGTGAGCTCACGAGCAGCGGCTCTGGGGGGAGATCCGTGGGGGGTGACAGGCAAGTCCCTTTGGATCAGGAATCATCCGCTTGCGGCAGTCGGACTGACAAAACGGGAATATTCGAACGCCGAATCACCCGGCTGCTGGTACTGCCCATCATGGTATCGACCAGGTCACCACGTCCGTGGGTTCCCATGACAATCAAATCGCAACGCTTTTCCTCTGCCGTGGCCAGGATCTGGACCACGGGGTTGCCCGTTTTAATAACGGTTTCATCCATGGCGGCCACGTGGTCGTTGGAGCCAGGCCGCAAGTTCTGACAGAAGCGATCCAAGACCTCGTGGATCATGGTATTGTCCCGCTTCTTGCCGATCAGCACATCCCGTGTCTCGCTGATGTTGCGTTTCTTAATGTCTTCCCACTCCGTGGCGCTAATATAGCCGATCACATGGGCATCCACAAAATCCGGGGTTGCATCGATGACGTGCAGAATGATGATCTGGGCGCAGTAGAGATTGGCCAGGCTGACGGCATAGGCCATGGCATGGCGCGCGTTTTCCGACAAATCGGTGGCATACAGGATGCGCTTGATATTCACCGGCAGCAAATCGGTGCTCATGATTAGGTTTCCTTGTTGGCTGAATCGATTCTATTTCTCAGCCGGAGCCGTTTTCGTACCAAAAAGGTTCCGGAGGCCTTTAATCCAGTATCCGCTCAGAAGGAACGCATAGACATAGGTTCCGATAATTATCAGCACAAAGGCCTTGGCAATGTCCATCCCACTGCCGTTCAGTGAGAAACCCGGAACGTAGCCGAACAGGAAGGGCCCCAGGTAAAGGAACTTGGCGAATTTGAAGGACGAGAAGGCGGTACGCCACATATTGGCCTTGGCAATGGTGGCGCCGGCAAAAGCCGCGATACACACCGGCGGCGTGATGTTGGAATCCTGGGAGAGCCAGTAGACGATCATGTGGGCGGCAATCTCGTTGACGCCCAGGTGGGTCAAGGCCGGCACGGCCACCACGGCCGTGATCAGGTAGGCGGCGGTCACCGGAACGCCCATACCGAGCACCAATGAAGCCAAGGCGATCAACAGAATCGTTAGCCAAAGTCTGCCGCTGGCAAGTTCGATGACGATGTCGGCAAAGGTCAGTACCAGGCCGGAAAAGGTCAGCACGCCGATGATGATTCCAATGACGCCCACCGTGGCGCCGATTTTGAGGCTGCTGATCGTGCCGCCGCGCGCGGCTTCCAGAAAACGGACGAGGTGGGTCCGATTCTGTCCGCGAAACTTTATGTAGATAACGACGGACCCAATGACACCCAGTGCAGCGCCGATATACGGCGGTAGGCTAAACAGTTTGAAGATTACAAAACCGGTCACCACCAGGGCCATGGTCAGATCAATGCGGGTCTCGCGATCGGCCCAACTGATAACGATACAAGTGGCCATGCCCAAAATGGCCGAGTATCCGGGTGAATAACCAGTGAGCATCAAAATGGTGATGATAACCAATGGCATGATATAGAACCATTGGGTTTTGAGGATCTCCATGGCACTATGCTCAGATTTATCACCGATGACGTTATGAAGCTTGGCCTCGTAGTGCACCATCACAAACACGCTAAAAAAGTACATGATGGCCGGAAATATTGCCACCAGCATGATGCGAGAGTATGGAACGCCCGTCAGTTCGGCCATGATGAAGCCGCCGGCCCCCATGATGGGCGGCATGAACATCCCGCCGATGGAGGCTGCGGGTTCGATGGCCCCGGCAATGTGGGGTTTGAAACCGGCTTTTTTCATCATGGGGATGGTAAAAGCACCGGTGGAGACCGTATTGGCAATGGCACTGCCCGAGATGGACCCGAAGAGACCGCTGGCGATGACCGACACCTTGGCCGGACCGCCGATTTTGTGTCCTACCGCCGCCAGAGGCCAGTCGATGAAAAATTTCTGAGCCCCGCATTTTTCAAGGTAAGCGCCAAAAAGGACAAAAAGGATGACATAGGTGGCCAGGACGTTGGCCATAATACCGAAAACACCGTCACTTTTGTAAAAAATGCTGGTGCACAACTCTGGAAAGGTATCGCCGGCATGGGAAATCAGGTCCGGCATATAGGCACCGAACATCCCATAAAGCAGCATCACGCCACCTAAAATCACAAATACGCTGCCCACGACCCTGCGGGCCAGTTCGATGCCAATAAGAACGCCGATCATGGCAATGTATTTGTCCAGATCCGTTTCGGCGCCGGTACGGTAGTTGATGACCTCAAAGTTTAATATCCAATAGCCTACGGATATGATGGCGGCAACGATCAGCACATAATCAAGTACACGCAGAATTGGATTCTTGGATTTATAGAGCAAAAAGACCAGGATGTAGGTGATGATAACATAGATGCCGCGGTGGTATTGCGTAGCCGCCGGCTCCAGCACGGCAGAGTAGGAATAGAAAAGGACAAGGGTGACGGCCAGGGCATCAAACACGATTTTTTCGAACTTATGGAGTTTTTCGTACACGTTTTACCTACCCGTTCTTTTTGCAAATTGTTGGCACATGGGCGGGATAACCATACCGCCCATGTGCATTCGCAAGCCTACCCTATCGTTCTAAGGCGATCTGGTAAGATTAGAGGGCGCCTTTTTCCTTCCAGAATTTCTCGGCACCCGGGTGCATGGGGGTAACAACGCCTTTAACGCCGTTTTCGATGGACATTTCCTTGAAGGTTTTTTTCTGGCTGACCATGTGTTTCAGGCCTTCCTCTGTGTAGATGATGGAAAGCATTTCGTAAACGAGGTCGGCCGGTGTATTGGTGTTGGCCACCCACAGGGTTGAGTCTTGAAAAGAAGGCGATTCGTAATCCACACCGCGATAGGTCCCGGCGGGGACGCTCAGCTTGGCGAAATAAGGATAGGTTTTAAAAAAGCCTGAGCTTTCCGCATCGGCCCCCAGGTTGATTAACTCGATATCATTGGTCTGGGCCGCCATGATGACGGCGCCACTGGGGAAGGCGGTGAAAAGCCAGAAGGCATCCAGCTGATTGTTGCCGAAAGCTTGGGCCGCATCGTTGTAGCCCATGGCGTTGCGTTCGATTTTGTCCCAAACACCCATATGGGTAAAGAAGAGTTCACAGTTGGCGTATGCGCCTGAACCGGCATTGCCGACACCGACTTTTTTACCCACCAGATCCTTGGTGCTTTTGATGCCGGAGCCCTTTTTAACGACCAATTGAGCAGGCGCACCGTAAAGATATGAGACGGCCAGGACGTTTTCATATTTTTTAGGGTCGTTCTTCATTTTACCGTTGCGACCCAACCACACATGCCCTGAGTAGACCACGCCGAAATGGGACTTACCGGAATCGACCTTACGCAAATTTTCGACCGATCCGGCCGATGACTGGGCTTTGATGTTATAGTCTTTGAGTGCTTTGACTGGACCGTAAACCTGCATGCCATTGGCCACGACTTGGAATGTACCGCCGGCGGGACCGCCGCCGAAGACAATCAATTTCTTGGCGGCAACATGGCCCGCAAAGGTCATTGAGAGAACCAGCATGATGCTGACGGCCAGGATAATTGGAAACATTCTTTTCTTCATAAAGAGCCTCCTTGGTAGATTTGAAGTTTTTACCGTTATCGATCGATGGGAATTAGACATCCGACCCGCGGGCAGTAACAGGGCACAGGGTTGGGCCGATACCGCATGTGCAATCTGCGGGGTTAAACCGCGTTCAGTCGCTGGGTGAGGGTCAGAGTGTAGGCATCCTATCCATCATATGATCAACGGTCAATCAGGGGTTCACCGATTTTTCTGTAAGGAATTTTCTTACAGGCGCAAGAGGAGGGTAATGCCTTTAGGGTTCGATAAGATGGTTTTGAATGGCAAACCGGATCAGTTCGGCATTGTTGCGCAGATTCAGTTTTTTCAGCAGGCGTGATCGGTAGGTGTCCACGGTTTTGATACTGAGGCTGTAGGCATGGGCTATTTCCCGGTTGGTGTGACCCATGGCCAGGCGGCGCAGCACCTGAAGCTCTCGCATGGAAAGGGAATCAAGGGGGGTTTTGTTGCGTGTGCCCCGGGCGATGCGCAGGGCCAGGGCCTCCGTCGCTTCGTCCGTCAGATACCGATGTCCGCCGTGAACACGCCGGATCGCGGTGACCAGTTGTTCCGGCGCCGACTGCTTGGTCAGATACCCCATGGCCCCGGCCTCGATGGCGCGCACGATGTACTGGGCCTCTTCGTGCATGGTTAGAATAAGCACCGGCAGATCCGGATGGGAATCCTTAAGGCGGCTGACCACCTCCAGTCCGTCAAGGCCGGGCATGGAGATATCCACCACGGCGACATCCGGCGCCCTTTTGTGGACCTGCTGGAGTGCTTCCCGGCCATCGGCAGCTTCCGCGACGACCTCCATATCCTCGCTCTCTTCCACAATGCGCCGCAAGCCTTCGCGGACAATGCTGTGGTCGTCCGAGAGAAGCACTTTGATCATGAGGCCACCTTTCGGAATTCGGTGAAAGGGATTTCCAATTGGATCTCGGTTCCCTTGCCACGGGTCGAGCGGACCCGCAGGCGACCGCCAACGAGATTGGCACGCTCTTTCATCCCGGCCACACCCAAGCCCTCGCTGGCGGATAAGGCCTCGATGTCAAAACCCTGCCCGTCATCTATCACCCGCAACACCAGAAAATTGTCCTGGGCTTCCAGTTGAACCTTGACATTGGCGGCCTGCGCGTGGCGGACGACATTGGTTAGTGCTTCCTGGGCGATGCGGTAGGCGGCGGTGGCGACGGTGTCGTCGATGGGCGGGATGGGCTGGTGTTCAAACGTGCAAAGCGTTTCGGAACGGCGCTCGAGATCGGTCGTGTACCATTCCAGGGCATCTACCAGCCCGAGATCGTCGAGAACGCCGGGTCGCAGGCGGATGGCCATCCCCCGCACCTCTTCGATGTTTTTATCGATCAGCCGGCACATGTCGCGCGCCCGTTGTGCAGCGAGGGGATCCTGGTCGGCAAGGCGCTGGGACATCCACACCGAATCCATGCGCAGCGCCGTCAAAACCTGTCCCAGCTCATCGTGCAGCTCGCGCGCGATGGCCGCGCGCTCCTTTTCCTGACCGGCCATGATACTGGCCGAGAGCCGGCGCAGCTGGTCCTGGGCCTTCTTGACCGCGGTGATGTCGGTGGAGATTTCACACACCCCGCGGGCTTCGCCGTCCTCGCCATAGAACGGGAACTTGACCGACAGGTAGTCGTGGGTGGTGCCGTCGGGGTGCGGCATCTGCTCCTCGAACTGGAAGGAGCGCCGCTCGCGTAACACTTGGAGATCGTTTTGGCGGAACTGGCGGGCCACCTCCGGCGGGAAAAGATCGTTATCGCTCAAACCGCGGACCGCTTCGTTCGATCGGCCCAGGATCTCCTCGAAACAGGTGTTGATCAGGGTATAGTGTCCGTCGCGGTCTTTGATGGAGACCACATCAGGGGTATAGCGCAGGATACCGGTAATCTCACGCGTGCGTTCCTGGACCTGTTTTTCCAGGCCCCGGGTATAGCGGCCGAGTTCTTCCTGGGCCATCTGCAGGGCGCGTTGGGCACGATTGCGCTCGGTAACATCGATGGATACGGCCAGGGACCGCACGGGTAGCCCCGCATGGTCGCGCTCCGCCACGGCGGAAAGCAGAATATCGATCACGGTGCCGTCGGCGGTCCGGAACTGATAGGGAATATCCTTGCAAACGCCGGTGCGGAAAAATTCAGGAAATACCACCTCTTCGGCATATTGGCGCGAAGACGCGGTAAAAAAATGCGTCAGGGCCTTACCGATGACCTCCTCCCGTTGATACCCCATGACTTCGAGCCAGTAATCGCTGATACTGACGATGCATCCCTCCCGATCAATGGAATGCAGCATCGCCGGGGTGTGGTTGTAGAGCGAGCGGTAACGTGTTTCGCTTTCCTGCAGCGCGACTTGGATGGCCTTGCGTTTGAGGATTTCCTGGCTGGCCTTTTGGAAGAGAAAAAAGACGGCCAGCCCGACTAGCACACTGATCGTAAACACCACCGGCGCGGTAATGCGCAACAAGGGCTCGGAAACCACCTTGGCAATGGCCTCCAGGGGCCGCAGATGAATGATGTTCCAGCCCGGATAGCGATCGATCTGGGTGCGGTTCATGAGATAGCGCTGACCATCCTGGTCGATGAGGTACTTGTCATTCCAGAGCTTCATGCCGGTCCAGCGCCAGGGACCGGGGCCGAACTGCCGCGATTCGCGGATCCGTTCGATTTCCTCCCGGCTCAAATCCCATAGCAGATGGTAGCGCCAATCTTCCCGGGTGGAGATGAAGATCACGCCCACGGGGTTGATCACCAGAAGAATATCTTCAGGCCCCAGCCCGAGTTCCTTCTCGACCTGGTCAATGGAGGCTTTGATGACGACCACGCCGATGGGGGCCGTTTGCGCGGATCCGTATACCGGGCTGCTGCAGTAGGCGCCGCGTTTGCCCGAGGTCGTCCCCAAAGCCAGATAGGACGTTGGTTGGTGATCCAGAGCCTCCTTGAAGTAGGGCCGGAAGCTGAAGTTGTAGCCCACGAAACTGTCCGGATCGCGGCGGTTGCTGGAAGCAATCGTGAGGCCCTCTTCCGTCATCAAGTAGCAGACATCGGCCCTGAGGTTGTCCCGGAAGTGATCCAGAATGGCATTGGCGTCAGCGATATTGGGCGGGGTGGTTTGCTCCAGCGCCCGGATGATGCTTGGGATGCCGGCCAGCACCTGCGCCGGTTGAATATTGGCGGAAATCATGGTGGACAGATTGATGCGCAGCATTTCGACCCGGATTTCGGCCTGTTGCGTGGCCTCCTGGAAGGCGGACTCTTTGAGGGAGTGATAATAGAGGTATCCTCCGACGGTCGTTGAAAGAAACGCCAACATGGAGAGGACGAAGAGAATCAAACGCAATTTCATTCGCTATCCCTCCGGTGGCCCTATGGTGGTCTGGGTTCCATGATCGAGCGAGGGTTGCGTTTCCTTGGGGCACCCTGTGCGGCCCTGTTTGGCTCGTCGTGTCTGCGATGAAGCCTACAGCCTTTCGCCTTTTGCGTTGCCCCCCCGTTTGCCGCAGACCATCGGTTCTGGCATTATCTGGCGCCTGTTTACGGCAGCCCAGGGGGCGAATGCTGTCTAGATGCAATAGGGGTTGGTGTATTGTCAACTTCCAAATGGTGCGGTGTGATGCCCGTGTCTGCGCTGACCGAGAGGTTTGGGAAGCCAAACTGCCGTGCAAGGCGCTGAAGATTTCCGCGCCTCGTCCCCAGCATTTGCGAAAGACGCCGTGGATGAACCCGGATGCCGGGGGCCGAGGGCCCCCGGGGATGATGGACGAGGGCCGCTTGCGCCA